>DATMBT010000540.1:0-3510 GCA_035559475.1 Gemmatimonadaceae bacterium | reverse complement strand
TGCGGAAGTACACCGCGGCCGACCGGGCGGAGATCATCGAGGGAAACAGGGCGCTGGCGATCCGCCTGCTGCAGGAAACGGTGGCGATCGACAGCACCTTCGCGGAAGCGTGGCGCAAGCTGGGGATCATCCTCACGAACGCAGGACGGCCGCCCGCCGCGATCGACTCGGCGCTGGAGGCTGCCTATCGCCATCGCCACCGGACATCACCGATGGAACGCGCGTTCATCGAGGCGACGTACTTCTCGTCGAGGGGAGCGAACCGGGACCGTGCGAAGGGGATCGCCGCCTACGAGGAGATGTTGCGGTTAGGCGATTCGACTCGAGCAGCCAACAACCTCGCCCTCAGGCTGGTCACCCGCCGCGAATACGCCAGGGCAGAGACCCTGTACCGGACCGCACTCCGGCGCGATCCTGGTCTCGCGCGCCTGACCGCACCTAACCTGTACGGTGCACTCGTCTCCCAGAACAAGATTGCCGAAGCCGAATCGCTCCTGACACAATACCGCGCGAGTTTCCCGCAGAACCAGACGCTTCGTCGCGGGCCGGTAACCATTCTGTACACAAAGGGCGACTTGCCTGCGTACCGGCGGGCGCTCGACAGCGCGCTGACGAAAGGCGATTCCCTCGACGACCGCTGGGCCAAGCAACGAACCGCTGACCTGGCGCTGCTCGACGGAAAATATCGTGAGTTCTCCAGGGCGTGGTACGAACTGTTCCCGGTCGATGTGAAAGACCCACGCCAACGCCTGGGCGACCTCCTGAACATTCCCTACCAGTTCAGGGCTGAGTTCTTCGGAGAAGCGGAGCGGGCGTCCATCGTGAAGAAGGTCGAGGAAGCGATCGCCGCCGTGCAGGCATCACACGGCGCCGCAGCGGATTGGCCCTACTTCGATCTCATAGGCGGATTCAGTTACCTCGACCGACCCGACCGCGCGCGCGCCTGGTTGGCGCGCTACGACGCCGACGTGAAGGACACGGTGCTCCGGCGGCTCGACGCTCCTGTCCGTCAGCGCGTCGAGGCGCATGTGCTCCTGGCGGAAGGGAAGACTGCCGAGGCGATCGTCCTGTATCGCAAATCTGATCGACTTCCCGATGGTCCCCGCAACACCTGCACGTCGTGCCTCCCGATAAACCTCGCGTTCGCGTTCTCAAAGGCAGGCGAGGCCGATTCGACGATTTTCTACGCGACCCAGGCGGTGACGATCTTCGACCCGAACCGGGTCAACGATTACCAGGACCAGTTCGTCCTGCCGCTGTTCCATCGAATGCTGGGAGAGATCCATGAGAAGAAGGGCGACCGGGTGAAGGCGGCTGAGTATTACCGGAAAGTGATCGAACAGTGGAAGAACGCCGATCCCGAGCTGCAGGTCATCGTCGAAGACCTGAAGCGTCGCGTCCGGCGCCTGAGTGACGCCGAAGGGATTCCGCGTTAGGTCACGAGTCTCGCGTCACGACGTTGGCGGGCAGGGCGTCGCGCTCCCGCACACCATCCGCAAACGGCCCGAGCAGGTGCGCGATGCTGTTCGCGTAATAACTGATCAACGGGCGCCCATGGGGGAGGACCACGAAGCCGTCTCCGGTGCTCGCGATGATGCGGCGCATGCGCAGCATCCGGTACGCGCGGTCGAAGGTCTCCGCGATGTCCCGGTCCGCGCGCAGCACCCGGCCGTTCAACTCCAGCAGCACGTCACGCATCGCCGACATGCGCTCGAGCAACTGTGGCCGCGTGACATACTCGGCGTCGAAGCTCTGCAGTGCCGCGCACGCGAGAGGCACGGGCGTGACCGGAATGATCTGGCCAATCTTCTGGAGGACATCGTCGCAGAACTCCTGGACGCGCGGAAGCCGTTCCGCACGCGGCAAGGCAAGCACATTGACGCCCACGGCCTCCTGCTCTTCCAGCCAGGCATCAACCGAAACGGGCTCGCCAACGGTCACCGCGGCGCGACCGTACCGCTTCCAGCGGCGGAACAACAAGCGGCCCACGTTCCAGAATCCGTAGTGCATGACCTCCGTCATCTGCGCGAAACGAGACGTCACGGGCTTCCCTTCGCCTGACGAAAGCTCGCGCAACAGCGTCCGGTCTTCGAGCACGCGGTCGTAATTGATCCCGACCGGCACCACGTACATGCGCGCGCGAGCGTCGGGATCGGCGGCGACGCCGAGGATGGAATCGAGGAGACCGATTTTCCCGGGCCGCAACTTGCCGTCGCGCGTGAGGCCTCCTTCCGGAAAAATTCCCTGCGTCACGCTGTTACGGGTGATGAGCTGCACGTAGGAGCGCAGCACCGCGTGATACAACGGCTCGCGGTAACGCCGCCGGATGAAATACGAGCCGAAACTCTTGAAGATGTACTCGAGCGGGAACGCCCTCGCCCACTCGCCCACCGCGTAAGAGATCGACACGTCGCCCAAAAGCACGAACGCGACGACCACATAGTCGGCGTTCGAGCGGTGGTTCATCAGGTACACGACAATGGAATCGCGAGGCAGGCCACGGAAAGGATCGGGTCGCGCGTATTCGACCGACACCTTGTAGAACATCCGCAGGAGCACGCGGCTCGCGAAGTAGCCGAGCCGGTAGTACGCGAGGATGTTGAAGAACGGGACGATCTCGCGCAGGTACCCACGCACACGTTCCCACGTTTGCTGCTCGGACACGCCGTGCTCCGCCGCGTGCGCCCGCACAGCTTCGTGGACCGCCGGGTCGGCGAGCACCTGGTCGATGACGTATTGCTTGCGTGTCAGCTTGAAGCGGTCGATCCGCACACGATGCTGGTGCACCGCGCGACGGGCCGATCGACGAAGCATCCTGGCGACCAGCACCCATGCCGCGGCAATGGCAATCGTCGCTACAATGACGCGAAGGATATCGCTTCGAATGTTGGGCCCCGTCGGGTTGTGTACCGGAGGCTGCGTCCAAAGGCGGCGACTGTAAAGGTGCGCGAACCGGGGAACAGAAAAACGGGAGACCAGGGCGCTGCCCCGATCTCCCGTTATTGGCGCCAGTCGCGGCCTAGTACTTGTTGATCCACGCCGGCCCGGCGCCGCCGCCCCAGGAAGGATCCGCGGTGCGCAGGCGAACGTTCGACCCGTCAGGGTGCATCGTGTACAGCGCCATTCCACTGGTGAAGGCGATCAGCTTCCCATCGGGCGACCACGAAGGGTTAGCGTCGATGCCGGGGAACGGAATGCGTGTCGTCGTGCCGCTGTTCATGTCGAGGATCGTGATGTCCGGCTCCTGGCCGTAATAGCGGATGAACGCCACGCGACCGCCGTCCGGTGACCACGTCGGCGAGATATCGAACGCGCTTTCGGTACTCGTCAGCTGGCGCTTCTCGGAGCCGTCGGCGCGCATGACCCAGATGGATGAGGATGTCCCTGAGAAGTCGTTCACGCGCTGTGAAAACGCGATGCGTTTTCCGTCACGCGTCCACGCCGGAGTGCTGCGGAAGCCGTCCGCCATCATTTCCGAGGTGAGGTTGGTGTGGCCGGAGCCGTCGTCCT
>DATMBT010000539.1:0-3547 GCA_035559475.1 Gemmatimonadaceae bacterium | reverse complement strand
CTGTTGATCTAGGAGCCGCGGACCCCAGCCTTCCGACTCCACGCGCGCCCGTTCGGCCGCGACGACCTCCGCCGGCGTACCGGTAAGGTCGCGCATGACCTGCCAGCGGATTGATGGATCGGCATCGAGGAGCCAGTCGATGACCGGGTCGTTCGACGATTGAGTGAGCGTCATGGGTTCGAGACCGTATGTTCGGTTCTCAGGGGCGTAAACGGCGCCATAGGTAAAGAGATACTGCGGGAAAGAGTCGCCGACCGAACTCGTAAAACGGTCAACCGCGTCTGGGTTGGGATTACGTCGTTGACCGTTTTACGATTTCTGAACGCCGACCGTTTACCGCAGTTCTGTTTTTACCTATGCCGCCGTTCGCTTCTCCGGGACCCTTGGCCTGATCTAACCGTCGTGATAACCGGGAACGGCCGCTAGATTTCCGGCCACAATGACCGAGACCCAGCAGCGCTTTCTGAAGGAAATCGCCGACCGCATCATGAACGGCAAGGTCGCGGAATTACGGCTCTACCCTACGCTGCGCGTGGGGCCTGTCGAGTCCGGAGTTGCCATCGTTGCCATGGACCAGCCGGTGGATGTCGTCAGCCATGAGCCGGAAAGCGACACGCCGATCGTTGCAGACGTTGAAGTAACCACGGCTCCCGCCAGCGAGCATTCGCGACTCTCGATTCACACCGCGCACTTCCGACACACCGTGAAGGGTCCCGATCGCGGAAAGTGGGAGTTCACGATGGTGCATGATGCTGACGCACCAATCGAGACCGTGGAAAGTGTCGTGCGCGGAGTGGCGCGTCGCGCCGGCGAGGATGGCGAACCGGAGCTGCTTTCGGGCGACGACTTCCATCGGGCGATCACCGAGCCGTGGTGGACCGCGACGGCGTAGTCGAGACCTTCCTGGCGTACCTCCGCGACCACAACCTGCCCGTGACACAGCAGCGGATCGACATCGCCAAGGTGTTGTTAGGCTCCGACCGGCACCTGTCGGTGGAGGACCTGGCGGGCGAACTGCACCAGCGGGGACAGAAGGCCGGACTGGCCACGGTGTATCGCACGATCGAACTGCTGGTCAAGTGCGGCCTGGTCGTTGAACGTGATTTCGACGAGGGATTCAAGCGATTCGAGCCCGCCCGTGACATTCCACAGCACGAACACCTGCTCTGCACCGTGTGCAGTCGCGTGACCGAGTTCCAGGATGAACGCCTCGAACGCATGACGTCTCTCGTAGCGGAGACACATGGCTTCGTGCGTCAGCGACATCGCCTGGTGATTCACGGCGTCTGCGCTTCCTGCCGCTCCGGCGGCCTGGCCAACTGACATGGAACTCCTGATCGCGTTCGGCGCCGGGTTGCTGTCGTTTCTCTCCCCCTGCGTGCTACCGCTGATTCCGAGCTATGTCACGTTCATCACGGGCCTGTCGCTCGACGATGTGCAGAATGCGCGGCGCGCGGCGCTGGTTCACGGCACCCTGTTCGTTCTGGGCTTCACGCTGATCTTCCTCGCGATGGGTGCCACGGCCACGCTACTCGGCCAGGCACTGCTTCAGTACCGAGACTGGATCAGTCGCATTGGCGGCGTGGTCATCATCATCTTCGGGTTCTACCTGCTGGGCGTCCTGAACATCGGGTTCCTTTCGCGCGAGCGCCGGTTTCACGTGGCGGACAAGCCGGTCGGTTACTTCGGGACGATGTTCGTTGGTGCCGCGTTCGGGGCCGGGTGGACCCCCTGCATTGGTCCGATGCTCGGCTCGATCCTGCTGTACACGGGCAGCCAGGCGGACCTCGTGAAGGGCATGTGGCTGCTGTTGGCGTATTCCCTCGGCCTTGCGGTGCCGTTCCTGCTGTCGGCCGTCGCGGTCGATCGTTTTTCGGCATTTTTCCAGCGGATGCGCGGCCGGATGATCTGGATCTCGCGCATTTCCGGGGCCGTGCTGATTGGCATCGGGGCACTCATGGTGACGAACTATTTCACCATCCTCGCATCGTGGTTAAACAGCCTGACCCCAGCGTTTCTGCTGGAGCGTATTTAGGGACGATTTTCGCGGTACGGCGAACACGGAAGGCGCGGATGACAACAGATGAACACAGGTACTTCATTGGCGAAAAGCTGGCCGGCCCGTTCCGGACTTGAACGCAGTCCCACGTTAGCCGGCCAGCTTTTCGCCAAAGCAGTATCCGCGTTTTTCAGTGTCTTCCGCGCTTTCCGTGTTCCCGCTTTACCCGTGGAATCGTAGTTGAAGAGATCGCTTAATGTGACGCAGGTCTCAAATTACCCGCCCCATCCCGACCCATATTGGATCGATTGGTGTAGAACCTGAAAACCACTTCTCTGAGGAGAGGTTGATCATGCGTATTACTCTGTTTCGCGCCCTTGTCCCACTCACCGCGGCCATCGTGATGACGGCCTGCAGTGGCAAGGATGAGCAGGCCGCGATGGATTCAGCCATGGCCGCAGACTCGGCCCGCGACCTCGCCCGTGCCGGCGTGGATAGCGCGTCGCAGCCTCAGTTGAAGGACGTTCCGGTGACGCCGCCCGCCTCGCAGCCAAAGGCATCGGCGCCACGGCCCAAGACCAACCCACCGCCCAAGGTGAACGCGCCTGCGCCAACGCCGGCGCCAGTAATTCCGGCGGCTCCGGCACCCGTTACCGGCACGATCGCGTCGGGCTCGATGCTCACGCTGATGTCAGGCAGCAAGGTGTGCACGAACACGCACAAGGTGGGTGACCGGTTCAACGCGTCGCTGACCAGCGCGGTCAGTGGCAGCAACGGTGTGACGCTGCCCATGGGCTCCACCGTGTCCATCGAGATCACGGAACTCAAGCGAAGCGAAGACTCGAAGGACAACATCGTCATGGGATTCCGCGTCGTTTCGATCACGGCGAACGGCAGGACTTATACGCCGGACGCTGAAGTCGTGAGCGCGTCAATCGATCGCGTGCGCTCGCAGAAGGGTGGCGACGATGCGAAGAAGGTGGCCGGTGGTGCAGCCGCCGGCGCGATCATCGGCCAGGTACTTGGTCGCAACACCAAGGGCACGCTGATCGGTGCCGCGGTTGGTGCGGCGGCTGGTGCGGCGGCGGCTTCGTCGACGTCGGACTATGAAGGTTGCGTCAACGCCGGCGCGTCGGTGTCGGTGCGCCTGACCGGGCCTTTGACCGTGACGGTGGCCGGGAACTAGAGGAGGCAGGAAGCAGGAAGCAGAAAACAGGAAACAGGGAAGGAACGAAACGTCAAGAAACATTGAGGGCCCGAGCTAGCTCGGGCCCTCTTTCATTCCCTGCTTCCTGCTTCCTGCTTCCTGCCGATATCTTTGCCCCCACAATGGGCATCGATCCAAGGATCACCGAACACCGGAACCCCCGTACCGCGCGGATCGATCTCGCGACGCCTGACGAGATCGTGGCGCTCATGAACGCGGAAGACCGCACCGTGGCCGATGCTGTCGCATCGCAGAGCGACGAAATCGCGAGCGCCATCACGATCATCGAAGGAGTTTTTCGCGGCGGCGGTCGTCTCTTCTACGTCGGTGCCGGCACATCC
>DATMBT010000538.1:0-2555 GCA_035559475.1 Gemmatimonadaceae bacterium | reverse complement strand
CCATCGTGTTAGAGGCCGGGACGCCGTCACTCAGGGTACGGCGACGCCGGCAGTGGCGGCACGAACAGAGGCGCGTACTCGTGCGGCCGTACTGGACTGGGACTCAGAGCTGAGGAAGGTGGTCCCGGTCGGATAGGAGCTCGTGGCACTCCCGAGCAGCCCGATCCCCGACCAGGTGTACCCTGGGCTCCCCAGCGCCAATGCCTGCGTCGCCTGAGGCACTCCATCGACCATGATCGGGTTCAGCTTCCAGACGCTATTCCGGAAGTTGGCTCCCTGCGCGGGATTATCCCGGTCGAGGTACATCAGAATGTTCATTGAACCCGTCAGCACCGTCTGGTCAAACGTGACGTCGACCGGTGCTTCGTTCAGCATGAAGCCACGCTGCACGCCTGTATACGGTGCCACGCCGATCGAGTCGAACACCGATTCCGTCACCAGGATGCGGCGCGCCGTCGTGTCGACCGGCGAGCCAGCTACACCGCCAATCACGTTGAACGCGCCCGCGGCGTGCGTGACGTAGTTCCGCCGGAACGTGACGTCCGTCGTCCGGCACCACCGGCACCCACCGTCCTGGTTTGCGGACCGCAACATGATGGCCCAGCCGACCTGCCCATCCACCCACGACCCCTCAAACACGTTCCCCTCGATCAGCACGCGCGAAGCGTTCTTCAGCTCCAGCAGATTCTTCTTCGTCCACACGCCTTTCCACGCCACCGGCGTGTAGACGTAGTTCCGTCGGATCTCGATATCGCTGGGCACCAGGTTCGGGATGGATGGATCGGCGCCGCCGAACATGATATTCTCGCCAGCGCCTTCGAGATGATTGTTTACGATCTTGTACGGGCCCGGTCCGTTCCAGCCGAGGATCGCCTGCGAATCGAATCCCTTGCCGTGGCATTCCGCGAGATAGCTGTCGCTGATTTGCGTACGGGCCGAGTTCAGGGCAACACAGCGGCTCATGTTCGTTGTCGGCTGGCCGTGGATGTACATCCGGTCCAGCACTATGTCACTCGGCACGAGGGCCAGCGCGTTTTGCGACCGGCCGCCGTCGCCCAGCCAGAGCAGACCGTATTGCTGCTGCGTCACGGCGGGGAGCACCGTTACCTCGAGTCCAACCATCCGCCAGCCGCTGGCCGCAGGCTCCAGCCGGATTGCCGCTTCGGTGTTCGGCGTGACGACCCTGGGCATCAGGCGACCGTCGGCCGGACTCACGCGCGTTCCCAGCGGCGGCAGTCGATCGGATGCTTCCCCGCGGATGGTGACCCACCCGTCCGCCGGGGTCCCGCCTAACGCAGGGAGCGTGAAATTGCCGGTGAAGGTCGCGCCTGCCGCCAGGACAATCTCGTCGCCGCGGCGCGCCTTCTTCAGCGCGGACTGCAGGTTGTCGCCCGCGTCGACCTTGATGGACCGGCCAGTGACGCTGGGATAGGGAAAGTCGAGAAAGACCGCTGGGAGGGCGGGGCTTGCCTGTTTTGAGCGCTGCCCGGCCCACCCTGCATTTGCGTCGCCGTCGGTGAAGAGGGGAACAACATCCACCGGGAATGTTCCAGTCACCGAATCCACGGTGGCGGAAATCAACGCACGCCCGGTGGCGCGCGCGACGAGCATGCCATCGCGATCGATGCCGACGAATTCGGTCCCTGAGATCACCTGCCAGCGGACATTCGGCCCATGCAACTCGCCCCCGCTGCGGTTCACGACCGTGACGCGCGCGTGCGAACGCGATCCCACGGCAAGAACGCGCTGGTCAAGGCTGATGACAACTGCGGCAGGAAGGACAACCGCCGTCGCGTCAGGCGCTGTTGCCGCTGACTCGGAACACGCCGCGGAAGACAGCAGCGCCACGCACAACAGGGTCATCTGTGCTCTCGCTGCATCCCCGACTCGCCGAGTGGGAACGACTGAATTGCACTCGACGCTTCGGTAGTACCGGAGCCACATGGGCCCCGAAAGTATGGATGACTCCGCTCAATGTCCATGGCGTACTTATCCATGCCTAACTGCGAGTTCTTGGTAGAGTGATTCAACCGCCGTCATGATGGTTGTCACGTGATACAGTAACCGCGCCCTTGCTACCCCGGCGCGCCCCATGCGCGCCCTCAAGTCGACGTCGCGAAGAACACGGTCGAGGCCTTCAGCCAATGCTGCATCATCGTCAGGCGCAACGAGCAAACCCGTTTGACCATCCACCACGGCGTCAGGTACGCCACCAACATTTGTTGCCACTACTGCCCGTCCTGCCGCCATGGATTCCACCACCCAGTTCGGAAATCCCTCTTCCCGGGACGTCAACGTCGTGACATCGAATACACCAGGCAGACCTGGTTCGTGCGCGATGCGCCCGGGCATCAGTACGCGATCAGCTATCCCCAAGTCCTGAGCGAGTTTCGACAACGATTCCCGCTCGTGTCCTTCTCCCACCAGCACGAACCGGACGGTTGGCCAGGCGGCGGCAATTCGGGCGGCACCGCGAAGAAGCATCGCGTGGTTTTTGACAGGATACAGATTGGCAACGATCCCCACCGCGATATCGCCGGCGGACAATCCAAACT
>DATMBT010000537.1:0-3708 GCA_035559475.1 Gemmatimonadaceae bacterium | reverse complement strand
CGCTACTTCCAGTTCTTCGATCACTACCTCAAGGGCGCGCCGGCGCCCAAGTGGATGACCGATGGCGTGCCGTACATCGTGAAGGAAGCGGTTCGGGGAGACCCGAAGTAGGGCACTCTGGGGTGCGCTCCTCTAAAACAGCTTTGAACCGCGGAGTTCGCAGAGATCGCGGAGGATAACTGGCGAGCTATCGGCCAGCCTCCGCGTCCTCAGCGCTCTCCGCGGTCAATTGTTTTCAGACTCTGGTCCTGAGAATTGGTTATCGCCTGGTCCGATATCCGCCCTCCGCCTTCCGCCATCCGAGCGTCAGCGGCGAACGGTAAGCGTCACGTCCACACTCCGCGGCGCAAGTATGAAGTACCTCGGCACTCCACCACTCACGTCCCCCGACGGATACGCCCGGCGCTCCAGCAGGTTGCGACCGTACACGCTGAGCGTGGTGCCGCCGAGGTCGTACCGAAGCCCGCCATCGAGCACGAAAAACGCCGGACTCGTCAGGCGCTCGTCGCCCACAGGCGCGAGATAGCTCAACCCCTGGTACCGGCCGTCGGCCGTGAGCGTGAGACGGGAATGCGCGCGCCACGTGAGCCGCTGCGTAGCCAGGAAAGCCGGAGTCAGGATGGGCTCCACGTCGCTGTAGGTGGTGCCCGTCCCTTCGTCGGTGTATGCGTCGATCCGGTTGTTGCTTACGGTCATCGACGCGCCCAGGTCCACACTCGACGTGAGCGCGACGATCGCGTCCACCTCGATCCCCCGACGGTAACTGCTGCCGACATTCGCGCGAATCTCGTAGCCCAGCGGTGTCGTCGCTCCCGTGCGCGCGATCTCGTCACGGAAGCGCATGTCGAACACATTCAGCGTGATTCCGAGCCGGTCCAGGTCGACCGTTGCTCCCCCTTCTAGATCATTCACGTGCTCGGGCTTCACGCGCGTCAACGGCAGCAAGGCCGGTGCATCGTCAGGCGTGACATCATCCGCGCCGGCGAACAAATCGCTGCGCGTGGGTTCACGGCCGGTCGTCCCATAGGAGGCGAACAGTGTCACGCGTTCAGCGGCTCGCACGGTCACGCCAACTTTGGGATTCACGAAGTTCCAGCGCTCGCTGACTTCCTCGAGGCCGTAGCCCTCGGTCGGCAGATACCGGAATTCCGCGGTGCGAACCTGCAGGTCACCGAACACCGTGGTCGAGCCCATCGCATAACTGGCCTTTCCGAACGCGCTCCCTTCCGTCTTGAAGCCGGTGTTCGAGTAACCCGGATAGCCCAGGTCGGGCCGTTCAATGAACTCGTGGTCCTTGGAGTACGTCATCCCGTGCGCGCCACCGTCAATCGTCAGGCGCCCCTTGATGGCGTGCGCCGCTGCAATGATTCCACCCCAGCGTGATGCCGAGTTATAGCGCAGGGCAGGACCGGGTGCGCCCGAGGGATAGTCGTAGAACCCGCGCGTGGTGAAACCGTATCCGGTCACACCTGCTGACACATCGGTGGACAGCAGGTGCGTCCACGACAGCGACGCGAAGCTCTCACGGTACTTGTCGCCCACTCCATCCAGCGGATTGGTGCGCGGATCGATGACCAGATCACTCTCGGGCACAGCGGCATACGCCTGGCCATTTCGCTCAAGGCCCGTGGTCGCGGTGAGCTTCACCAGGTCGCGGTCACCGAAATAGCCGGCGCTGGCAAAGACACTGTTCGCAGCGGATGTAGCACCGTAGCGATAGCCATCGGCGCGCATGCCGGACGCGCGACCGTGAAACGCGAATCGATTGGAGAGCGCACCACTATTGGCCTGCAGTGTCGCTCGCGCCATGCCGAACGAGCCTCCCCCAACTTCCAGCGACGAACTGCGTGGCGTGCCCGTTAACGAGTGTGTCGCGAAGTTCACCGAGCCACCGTACGCCGCCTGACCGTAGGTGCTTGTGCCCACACCCCGCTGCACCTGCATGCTCTGGACGGAATTCGTCAGGTCCGGGAAATCCGAGAAGTAGATCTGCTGGTCTTCGGGTTCGTTGAGTGGGATGCCATCGAGCGTAATGGCCACGCGCGACTGGTCGATACCGCGAACGCGGAAGTACGAGTAGTTGAGCAGCGAACCGCTTTCGGAATACGCCGTCACCGAGGGCGCCAGCCGCAGGGACAACGGCACGTCCTGCCCGCTGTAGTCGCGCTCGAGTTCCGCCCGATCCAGTGTGGTCTGCGCTATGGGCGCGGCGCCGCTCGCGCGGACAGCGGACACCGTCAGGCGCTCCAGCGACTGCGCCGTCTCCGCCCGCGTGCCCTGATTACCGAGCGGCGAAAGGGCAATCACAAGTGCGGTATCGCTCTTCGTGATCGCGCGCTCGGCGAACGCATAACCGGTTCGTGTGAACGCCAGGTTACCGGGGCTGCCTAACGTGATGCGGAAGCGGCCGTCCACACCGGTGGGCGGGCTGGCCCAATCTCCGCTCTCGCGCGCACGCGGTCCTTGAACCGGGCGTATTTGCGAAGTGACGCGGCCATCGGCGCCGATGCCGAAGGTCTCGTAAACAGTGGTCAGCCGAATGCGGACAACCACGCCGCTCAGTGGCGCGCCTGTACTCGCGTCGGTGACGGTTCCAGCAACCGTTATCGGCGCCCTCCCCTGAGCCGCACCAGGCGAAAAGGGCACGGCTGCGGCGAGCACGGCTGCGACCGTGAGGTGGATTCTTGTCGGCATGGGCGGCGGTATCCGGAGCTGTGTTGCTCGACCGGAACCGCGGACCGAACCGCTCAACCACAGCGTTGGAATCCGCTGACGGCATCCGCGCCACAAGTGGCGCTACGTCGTCGCGCAGAGGATGCGCGACAACCTTCGATGCCTGCTGACTCGGACCATTGCTGGGCCAGTCACTCGCGACTTCCTACGCCGGTGCTAACCGGATCAGGTTCGACGGGACTCTCTCAGCCTTCACGCGGACGCGTGCCGGCACCCCGGACGAGTTGCCTGAAATGATAGGCGGGCGCCACGGGCGCCGGTAGGCGAAGCGGTGGTCGCCAGTACTCAGCCGCCGCCGATGAGTCGCCGGCGCACAACCACGACGACGGAGTCGCTCAGCGCGGAGAACTGCGTCAGGGTTGCCGCGCGCATCACCGCGGTCCCGACCTGCAGTGCCTGGACGGTATTCCCGGCAACCGCGAGGATGGACGGATCGGACGAGGCGACAATGATCCCCGCGTCAACCGGCAGACCAGACTCGTTGAACGCCACTGCGGTGAACAGGACCGTCGCGCCGGAGTCGATTACGACCTGGTCCGTGACGCCATCAACGGCGAGCACTATCCCCGCGGGCGCGCGAGTGCTGGGACCAATGGCATCACCGCAACCTGTCATCACCGCTGCGGCAGTGAGCGGCGCGAGAATCAGGGAGACAACTCTCCTGTGGCGCATCGGGCTACTCCTTCAGGAACGCACTTACAACACTAATGCGTGCCGAGTGGCCAGGGGCAGAATCGAACTGCCGACACGCGGATTTTCAGTCCGCTGCTCTACCAACTGAGCTACCTGGCCGGGAGGCATAAACGTAAACGGGGAAAGCGCTTCCCCCAACCCTGAACAACAAGTCCAAGTCAAAGTCCAAGGTCCAAAGTGAGTGCTCTTGGACTTTGGTCTTAGACTTTGGACTGGACGTCGCGGCTCCCAACCGACGCCGTGATCACCGACTTGATGCCACCTCTCACATTGAAGTCCCCT
>DATMBT010000536.1:0-12165 GCA_035559475.1 Gemmatimonadaceae bacterium | reverse complement strand
CGCCGTCAGCACCAGGTCGCCGGCTGCTGCCTGACCCATGGCGAGCTGTGCACGCGCAGTGGCCACAGCGGCACGGGCAGCGCCGATCCGGTCGGGCCGAGCCCCAGCTTCGAGGAGTTGAAGCGCGTCACGCGCCGCGTCTCGTCGGGCACCGGCGACCTTCGCCGCGCTCGCCGCCGCATCGAAGGCGGATTGGCTGATGGCGCCGGCCTCGAGGAGTTTCGCGAGCCGAAGGGAATCCGACGCGGTTCTTTCTGCCTCGGTCGTCGCGCTCCGCAGCTCGGCCCGTGCGCGATCGATTTCAGCCGGCCGCGCTCCGTGAACAAGGTCGGCGAGCTCGGATTCGGCAGCGGCCACACGGGCGCGACGCTGCTCGATGTCCTGTGGAAGACCGGTCTGGTGGAGTACCACGAGGGTATCGCCGGCTTTGACCGTGGCACCTTCCTGCACCAGGATCCGTTCGACGCGCGCAGGAACCGAGCCCGCAACATCTGTCTGCGTGAATTCGATCGTTCCGCTGGCGTATGTGCCGTCCGGTTTGTCGCAGCCGAGGAGGGCGACGGTTACGAGCAGCAGGAATCCAGCACGTGCGCAGTTCATGGGAGTGCGTTTTCGAGACGGGAATCCAGTGAGTGACCGGCCGGGGTGCTGCCGGCGCGAAGGGCGGACAAGGCAAACGCCGCGGCATGCCGACCGAAATTGCGAACGTCTTCCGTGGTCGGCCCCTCCGGACCTCTTCCAAGCAGGATTCCGGCGATCGGACTCGCGAGCACCAGGTATCCCACCTGAGCCACCACAGAGATCGCGGCGAACCGCGCGTTGACGTTCTGGTTGAAGGTGCCTTTCCGCTGACCGGTCTCGATGGCGGCGCGAAGTCGCTCAAAGAGTCCCGCCGACAGGGATCGAATCGCGGGCTCGGCATGGGCCGCCTTCCAGTCGATCAGCTCGCGGGCGAGCAGGACGGGGAGGTGCGGGTTGGCTGCGAGGACGGCGACCTGGCTTTGAACGACGGCTTCGATGACTGATTCGGGAGACGCATCCTGTCCGATTCTGCTCGACGCTTCGGCAGAGATCTTTCCGACCACCCTTTCGAGTACATGACGGTATAGAGTCGCCTTACTGTCGTAATAATAGTAAATTAGTGCTGAGTTCTGCTTGGATTCTGCCGCGATGAGTTTGATCGTAGTTGCAGTAAATCCCCGCGTCGCAAACAAACGTTCGGCGGTATCCAGGATTTTCTCAGCCGTTGCCTGTGATTTCTCCATGGCGAATTAACTAAACGATTAATTGAAGTGTTGTCAAATGAGCCCGCCGAGCAATCCGAGTCGGTCGGTCTCCCGTCCAACGTCCGAAAACCGTCGTTGAGAACACCGCACCCAGACCCCACTTTGGGCCACATGAGCATCACCATCCGGCTCAAACGCAACGGGCCGTACCTGATCGGCCTCGAAGAGGCTGACCAGGTCGTAATCCTCGACCCGGACGGCAATCCCTGCGTGCCCGAGGCGGGACGCTCGATCGCCCTTTGCCGATGCGGCGCGTCTTCGACAAAACCGTTCTGTGACAAATCGCATCGACGGATCTGCTTCGTAGACCCCCCGCTGCCCGAAGCGGTGGATCCTCCTAAAGGACCGGCGTCCCAATGAGCCTCAGCGATCATGGCGAGCGCGCTCCTCGCACCGAGGGAGAACTCGAGGAGGTGCTCTCACGACCGTCGACCAGCGTCGTACGGGCGCTCGCCGAGTGTCCCGGCGATGTCGCGATCCTTGGTGCTGGTGGAAAGATGGGTCCGTCGATTGCCCGCATGGTGCGCCGGGCCGCCGATGAATCGGGTGAGCCGCGCCGAGTGCTCGCCGTCTCGCGTTTCGGCAGCGGCCCGCTCGCGGACCAGCTTACCGAAGCCGGCGTCGAGGTGGTCCGGGCCGACCTGACCGACTGGGCGTCACTCGCGTCGCTCCCTGAAACGCCTAACGTCATCTTCCTCGCCGGACAGAAATTCGGCACCCGTGCGCTTCCCTCCACGACGTGGGTGACGAACACGGTCGTCCCCGCCCTGGTGGCCGACCGCTTCCGCGGATCGCGCATCGTCGCCCTCTCCACGGGTAACGTCTATCCCATGACCCCGGTGAGTGCCGGAGGATCGCGCGAGGACGACGCGACCGGCCCGGTTGGCGAATACGCCTGGTCATGTCTCGGACGCGAGCGCGTTCTCGAGCACGCGTCCCGGGCGCGAGGCACACCGGTGGCACTCGTCAGGCTGAATTACGCGGTGGACCTCCGGTACGGCGTGCTCGTGGACATCGCGCTCAAGGTGGCAGCGAGAATGCCGGTCGACCTCCGGATGGGATTCGTCAACGTCATCTGGCAGCGGGACGCCGCCATCCAGGTGGTGCAGAGCCTGGCCCATGCCGGCGTGCCTCCATTCGTGGTCAACGTCGCGGGACCCGAAGTACTGCCGGTACGCGAGATCGCGTCTGAATTCGGTCGCCTGCTCGGGCGCGAGCCCCTTTTCATCGGCGCCGAGGCGGGCGATGCCCTGCTGAGCGACACCAGCAAGGCGCAATCCCTGTGGGGCGTACCGTCGCTCTCGGCCGCGCGACTGATCTCGTGGGTGGCCGACTGGGTTTCACACGGCGGCGTCACGCTGGGCAAGCCGACGCACTTCGAGCAGCGCGAGGGAACCTTCTGAACATCCGGCGCCACCTGCTGCGCGGCTGGGTGATTCCGGCGCATCCGCTGGCGCTCACCGCACGCCGCACGCTCGACGAGCAACGCCAGGCAGCGCTGACGCGCTATTACATCGACGCCGGCGCCGGAGGCGTCGCCGTCGGCGTCCACACCACGCAGTTCGAGATCCGCGAACCGCGTCATGGGCTGCTGCGACCGGTGCTCGAGCTGGCGGTGAACACGGCACGGTCCTGGAAGGGCGGCGATCGCATCGCGCTCGTCGCCGGAATCACCGGGGCTACTCGTCAGGCAGTGGCTGAAGCGGCGCTGGCACGGTCGCTGGGGTATCACGCCGGACTGGTGAGTCTCGCCGCGCTGCCGGATGCGACGGATACCCAGCTCGTGCGGCACTGCCGGAGGATCGCCGACGTGATCCCGGTGTTCGGGTTCTACCTCCAGCCCGCGGTTGGCGGTCGCCCGTTAGGCATGGGTTTCTGGCGGGCGCTGGCCGAGGTTCCGGGGGTTGTGGCGATCAAGATCGCGCCGTTCGACCGTTACGCGACGCTGGAGGTCATGCGTGCCGTCGCCGACTCCGGCCGGACGGACATCGCACTGTATACCGGGAACGACGACTCCATCCTGACGGACCTCGTGACGCCGTTCCCGTGCGTTGTCGGCGGCAGGCGCGTCACCCGGCGCATGGTTGGCGGGCTGCTCGGCCAGTGGGCGGTCTGGACCAGGCGTGCCGTGCAGCTGCTCGACCGGGTGAAGGAAGCAAAAGGATCGGGTCCGCGTGGCTGGGCGACCGAGGCGGCCGCGATCACGGACGCGAACAGCGCCGTCTTCGATGCGAGGAATGCGTTTGCCGGCTGCATCCCGGGCATTCACGAGATCCTTCGGCGCCAGGGCCTGCTGCGCGGTACGTGGTGCCTCAACCCTCACGAACGACTGTCACCGGGACAGGCGAGCGAGATCGATCGCGTGATTCGCGCGTATCCGCAGCTCACGGACGATGCCTTCGTTCGGGAGCGGCTTGATGACTGGCTTCGTTAGGCGCACCTTGTGCGTCGGCCAGGACTCCGCCCGGCTTCTGGTCCCGTAAAACACTTGAACCACAGAGGTCGCGGAGGTCACGGAGGCCACCCTCTCTCCACAGAGTCCTCAGAGCACTCCAACGACGTCTGCGTTTCAATTGTCTCCTTATTGATTGACCACCACAAACGGATCCGGCGGTCTAACGCGGTTCCCCTGTGACCTCTGTGTCCTCTGTGATAAAGGCTTTTCCGGAGCGGTGACAAACTCCGAGTTTGGTCGAAGCGAGCGTTAAACCCTCGCCGACGCCGGCAGCAGTTCACGGTGCCATGAGTCCCCGGCGCGACGGGTAAACGACGTGCGATATGCCGCCGCGCTCGTGACACTCGTGTCGAAAACGATCGTGTCGGCATCAACCTCACCTGATGCAGCGCGAGCGGAGAACGAGTTCCGGTCACTCGTCGCGATCCGCCCTTCACGATCGCGATAGAACACGCGACCACCGACGAGCATTGTCGTCCCGGTCGATGACTGGACCTTCTGAAAGACCTGGAACAGCGCATCGATGGAGCAGCCGGACGCACCGGCCGTGGACTGGTCAACGCCGATCGCCAGGAAACGTTCGTCGCGCCAGTCACGGCCGCACGTGAGCGGTTCGCCGTGCGCCTTCCAATTGGACAGCCACGTATCGACCACTGCCAGCATTTGCTGAGCCTTGTCCCCCTTCAGGGGTTCAGAGGCCGCGAACACCCAGAGACGCGCGTCGTCAGGCAGGTCGTTGAAGTGGACTACGGGCATGCGGGAATCGGGAATCGGGAATCGGGAATCGGGAATCGGGAATCGGGAATCGGGAATCGGGAATCGGGAGTTGTGACGATGCCTAACGTTTGAGCGCTCCCTGCACAACCTCTGGCACGCCTGTTCCCACTGCATCGGGATCAGGCAGCGTCGACAGGAACTGCCCCTCGAGCGCCTTCTTTCCATCGGCCAGCAAGAACGCAGCGAAGCGCTGGCCGAGGTCGGGATGGACGGCCTTCACCGGAACGGAAAAGGCATACCGGATCGGCGCGCCCCTCATGGTAACCGTATCACCTACCGAACCGCCGATCACCCGCACCGAAGCTTCGGCATACGCATCACGCTGGTCTGCGCTGCTGAGGTCGATCGTCGACGGAAGCTGCAGGTGTTTCATTCCCGATGCCCGCGCCATCGACTCGTAGAACCAGGCGTAGTCGAGGTCACCGGATTCCAGCAGGGCGACCAGCTCGATCTCCTTCGGGCGGATGTTGCGCGGCGCCGCTGCGCTTTCCAGTGCGGCAGCCAGGCCGGGAACGCCGTAATGACGCTCGGCGAGCTGAAACACCATCAAGGTGCGATACCCAGCGGGATCAAGGTCCGGATTGGAACGGCCAATCTCGAGCCCGGGTCGCTGCAGCACCTGCCACCAGTTCGTCGAATCGATTTCCGCCGCAAAGCGTGATCGATCCGTATACGCGATGATGATCCGGTTCTCCGCGAACCGGACGTACCAGGTCGCGTGCATGGGGATCAACACTTTCGGGAAAACGTCCTCGTCGGCGAGCGCGATCAGGTCGGGGATTTTCCCGAGCTCGGTGAGCTTGCGCGCGGTCTCGAGGCTTCCGGCTGATTCGAGTTCGTACTTCACACCAGTCCGCGCCGAGAACGAGTCCAGCGCTGCGCGCATCGGGCGCGCGAGACTGCCTGCGGTGAACACGACCAACGGACCTTCAGTCCTGCCGGTCTCGCCACCTGTACACGCGGCAGAAAGCACCAGAAACATTGCACCGCAGAGACCGCAGAGACCACGGAGGAAACAAACCATGGAATTGTTGTTCCTCTGCGGAACTCCGCGGCCTCGGCGTGAAAATGTGTTCCCCGACCAGAAGAACAACGACATGGTCAGGATGACCGAAGCTCGTAGGCGAGTGCCTGGTCGAGCGTTGGATGATCAAACTGGAAACCGGAGTCGAGCAATTGGCTCGGCTGCGCGCGCTGTCCGGATAACACAGTCTCCGCCCCCATCTTGCCGAACATGAATCGTACGGCGAACTCGGGGATTACCGCCAGGCAGGGACGATGCAGTGCACTCGCCAGCGACTTCATGAACTCCGCGTTGCGCGTCGGAGTCGGCGATGCCAGGACGATCGGGCCGCCTAACGACTCGTGCAGGGACGCCCACGCCAGGGCACGAATGGCGTCGGTGCGGCTGATCCAGGGGAGCCACTGCTTGCCACTGCCGATTACACCACCCGCCCCCATCCGGAAAATGGGCAGCAGCCGGGCCAACAGGCCACCCGTGGGGTTGAGCGCCGGCGCGGCTCGTGGATGAACCACGCGAATCCCCGCTTCGCGAGCGGGATCGGCCGCACCTTCCCACTGGCGAACCAGTTCGGACAGGAATCCCTGTCCCGGCGGACTCTCTTCATCCACGATCTCGTCACCGCGGTCCCCGTAGTACCCGATCGCCGACATGTTGACGAGCACGCGGGGATGCGGATCGACCCTGGCGATGGTTCGGGCCAGGAGGTCGGTCGTGCGCACACGGCTGTCGATGATTCGCTTGCGGCTCTCCGGAGTCCAGCGCTGGGCGATGGTCTCGCCGGTGACGTTGATGACGATGCGGACGCCGGCAAAGCCCGCGGGATCGAGCTCACCCTTTGCCGGATCCCACTTGATGTTGCCGTGCCGCGTGTCTTCACGCCGGCCGATGCGAATCACGGCGTGGCCCATCTCCTCGAGATGTTTCGCCAGCGCCGAGCCGATGAATCCTGAGGCACCCGCGATGGCAATGCGGCGCGGTCCCTTGCTTGGGCTCATGCGGCTTTCTTCGCCGCGAGTTCCAGCACGCGCCACATGTACCACGAGCCGATCGTGCGATACGGCGCCCATGGCCTGGCGATCTTCTCCACCCGTTTCGCGTCCGGAAGTTTTCGCAGCCGATACGCGCGCTGGACGCCCTTTCGCACCCCGAGGTCCAGGACCGGGAGCACATCGGGGCGGAGAAGGCGGAACATGAGGAACATCTGTGCGGTCCAGACGCCCACGCCTTTCACCTGGGTGAGCTGACGGGTGATTTCGTCGTCAGGCATTTCCTCAAAGTGTGCCGTGTCGAGGGAGCCGTCTGCGGCATGGGCTGAGAGATCGCGCAGGTATCCCAGTTTCTGTCGCGACAACCCACACCCTCGAAGCGCGTCGTCCGGAAGGCCGCTCAACGGACCAGCCGTGACGGTACCGCCGCAAAGCGTCTGCACGCGCCCATGAATCGTTGCCGCGGCCTTGCCGGAGAGCTGCTGGTAAATGATGGAGCGGGCAATGAACTCGAAATGCGATCCATCCGTGTAGGGGCGCAGGTTGCACGGGCCAACCCGCTCGATGACGTCTCGCAGGACCGGATCGACTTTTCGCAGGTGCGTGAGGGCCTTTCGGTGCATTCCACTACAGGCTTGAGGGTCGAGGGTCGAGGGTCGAGATGTGCGCCTAAGCCGTTCCGGGGCTTCGACTCCGAGGATAGCTTGCGCTCTCGTCAAATGAACAGGAAGCAGCCGTGAAAAGAAGAGTCCTTCCGCTGATTTCAGCGTTTTTGCTTGCGACCACCGCCGGCGCGCAGCAGCCGTTGCCGGTCGTCGTGCTGCGTCATGCCAACGTTGCCGACGGCGCTCGCGGAGCGATCGCGACAAACGCGGCCGTGGTCATTCGCGACGGACGGATTGCTCAGATTGAAAGCGAGCCATTCAACCCGCCCGCGGGTGCAACAGTGATCGACGTCGGCGGACGTTACGTTGTGCCCGGACTCATCGACGCGCACACGCACATCTCCACGCTGGCGAATGCCCGGCGCGCGCTCGAGTCGGGCGTGACCACGGTTCGCAGCGCGAGCACGAACAACTACCAGGACGTTGCCCTGCGCGACCTGGTGAAGCGGGGAGCAGTCGATGGTCCCGATGTCCTTGCCGCCGGCGTCTTCGTCACGCCGGATCTGGGCGAAACGATGCTGGCCGATGCGCGGTTAGGCGCACTTAAGGATGGCGTGACGAGCGAGGCCGCGTTGCGCGAAGTCGTCCGCATCAACCTCGACCACAAAGTCGACGTCATCAAGACACGTGGCACCGAGCGCGCCGGCCTGCCGAACACAGACCCGCGCAAGCAGACGTACACGGAGCAGCAACTGGCGTGGATCGTGGACGAAGCCACGAAAGGCGGCGTGCCCGTCATGGCGCACGCGCATGGAGACGAAGGCGCCTATGCCGCGGTGAAGGCCGGCGTGCGATCCATTGAGCATGGGACCTATCTCTCAGACTCAACGCTCACGCTCATGCGCCAGCGCGGGACGTTTCTTGTCCCGACATATGTCACCGTCGTCGACCTGGCGCGCCCAGGCGGTGATTACGATGATCCAATCCTGGCGCTGCGCGGCGCGCACATGCTCCCGCGGCTCGACGAGACGGTGCAGCGGGCCCACCGCATGGGCGTGAAGATCGTGACTGGTGTCGACACGCAGTACGGGCCGGAAAGCCTCTCACGTGTCTCAGGAGAAGTCGCGTCGCTGGTGGAACTCGGGCTTACACCGGTCGAAGCATTGCGCGCGGCGACCACGGTGGCGGCCGACCTGCTCGGAATTGCCGGAAAAACCGGCGCAATCCAGGCCGGACTCGAGGCCGACCTCATCGTCGTCGAGCGCAATCCCCTGCAAGACGCGCGCGCCCTCGCGGATGTAGTCGTCGTCATCAGCAATGGCCGCGTCGCCCTCAATCGTTTGCCGTTCGGCAGGTAAGAGATGTCAGTCATGAACCGATTCCATTTTCATGTCGCCGTGCTGGCGACCGTCCTCGTACCGTCCATCGCCTGCTCACAGCGACCGGTGGTGTCCAGGGGCGAAGGGGCCATCACCGAAGCGCTGATCCGGCGTCACGTCAACGTGATCGCCGACGATTCCATGCTGGGACGGAATACTCCCAGCCGCGGGCTCGACATGACCGCGTCGTACATCGCCGCGCAGTTCAAGCGACTCGGCCTCAAGCCAGGCGGTGATTCGGGCACGTACATCCAGCGTTACCCGATCTCGAAGGCGGGGTCGGCGAGCGGTGGGCCGGCGGTAGGGTCCGACGGGTTCGACCCGAGTTCAGCGCCTAACGCGATCGGGATCCTCACCGGGTCGGATCCGATATTGCGGAACGAATACATCGTTGTGTCAGCGCACATGGATCATGTCGGCGTGAACGGCGCCAACGTGAAGGACAGCATCTATAACGGCGCCGACGATGACGCCTCCGGTACGGCCGGTGTGCTCGCGCTCGCGGAAGCGTTCGCGCAGGCCCCGCCGAAGCGTTCGATCATCTTCCTCACGGTGAGCGGCGAGGAACATGGCCTCTGGGGGAGCGCCTGGTTCGTGGAGAATCCCCCGGTTCCAGTCGAGCGCATGGTCGCGGACCTCAACCTCGACATGATCGGGCGGAACTGGAAGGACTCGATCGTGGTGATCGGGATCGAACACTCCGACCTGGGACACACGGCCGCCCTGGCCGCCGCCGCGCATGATGAACTTGGCATTTCCCTCATGCGTGACCCGTGGCCGCAGGAGAACTTCTTCGGCCGGTCGGACCACTACAACTTTGCGCGGCGCGGCGTTCCGGCGCTGTTCTTCTTCAACGGCGTCCACGACGACTATCACCAGCCGAGTGACTCGCCGGACAAGATCGATGCCGAGAAGGAGTCGCGCGTGGTGCGCCTGATCTATCAGGTCGGTCTCGCGGTCGGCAATGCAGCATCGCGGCCGAAGTGGGATCCGGAGTCGTATCGGAAGATCGTTCGATAGACGACACGCTGGTTGCTGGTTGCTGGTTGCTGGTTGCTGGTTGCTGGGGCTTGTAGCTGGTCCAGCACCAGCAACAAGTACCAGGACTAGCAACCAGCAACCAGCAACCAGCAACGAGCAACCAGCAACCACCCCCCCAATGTCCTCAGACTCCGTCACCTACTACAAGTGGTCCGACGTTCCGCTGGAAACGGTCACGCCGATGCTGGACCGGAAGCTGATCACCGGCGACACGATGATGATCGCGCAGGTGTTCCTGAAAAAGGGCTGCATCGTGGCGCGCCACCAGCACCATAACGAGCAGCTCACGTACATCATCGAAGGGGCGCTGCGCTTCTGGATCGGCGAGGACGGGTCACAGGTGCAGGACGTGCACGCGGGTGAGGTGCTCCACATCCCGTCGAATGTCTGGCACAAGGCCGAAGCGCTGGTGGACACGCTCGACGTTGACGTTTTCTCGCCGCCCCGTGAGGACTGGCTGAAGAAAACCGATGATTATTTGAGAAAATAGAGCTCGGAGCTCAGAGCTCTGACCTGTTTATTGTCTGAAGTGCCTGACGGCAGCGACAATTCCCACCACCACGCCGACGCCGATGACCCAGACCGCCATCGTGGACTGGGCCACGTAGAAGTCAGCCACCGCGACCGCTGACACGCCCTCGGGCATGTTCCGCGTACCGTCGCCGATGCCGGTCAGCGCGGAGCGCGCGAACACGAAAAGGCCCAAGCCGCCCACCACCATGAGGAGTGCGGTGGCGTCGATGATCCGGTTGACCGAACTGGGGGCACGTTTCATGTCGCCAATTGACGAATGAGCGCGAAACTGGCCACTGGGCACGTCTGGACGTGATTTGTAGGAGCGGTCGCGCGAGTGGTGTGCTCTTCGTCACCGGGAAGGCGTAACCTCAGTCCGGACAACGGTTGCAGGGGTCGCGCAGAACTCGTCTTTATGGTGATGCGCCTCCCTCGATTGAACCCGCGCCAGGTGCTTCGTTATGCAGCCATTGGCGCGTCAGCCCTATGTGTCGTTCCCCTCGCGCGAGCTGCCACTGCGCTGGGGGGATTTGGTGGCGACAACGCGTATCATGCCGAACTGGTGAACGTCCCGGCGAAGAGCTACGTCCCCTCGTTCACCCTCGACTCGCTCGCCGGGCGCAGTGGCCACCTTCGCGTCGCCTTCCTGACACGCGAAGACGTGGAAGCCATTCCGTCACTCGTCCAGAAGTTCGGCCCTGACGCCAAGGAAACGGGCGTCCGTTCGATCACGTTCCCGCGTGACAACTCCGAGTTTGCGTTCGTGACGCTGAAGCCGTGGAAGGAGAAGATCGGCACCTACGTCAACGCGTATCACGTCGGCCGGTGGCCGGGCGAGCGCCGGAACATGCCCGACAACTACGACAACCCGATCGGGTTCATCGAGGTCACGCCGGAGAACATGGACCTCCGGCTTTCGACGCACTTTTCACTGAGCAGCTTCATCACGCACGACCAGGCTAACATCTGGCCGAAATACGTCGTTATGCGCGAGGAGCTGCTCGACAAGCTCGAGCTGGTCCTGACGACCCTCGAGGCGTCGGGCGTTTCAACGCGCAACGTCGTGGTGTTGTCGGGCTTCCGGACGCCCCAGCACAACCTTCGCGCCTCGTTCGAGGGTGCTGCGTATGCCAGCCGCCACCAGTACGGCGATGCGGCAGACATCATCATCGACTCGGATGGCAACGGTCGCATGGACGACCTCAACCGCGACGGTGATGTCAACTTCATGGACACGGACGTCATCAACCGAGCGGTGGAGCGCGTTGAGCAGCAGTACCCTGAACTGGTCGGCGGCCTGGGGCTCTATCGTGCGATCGGACCGAGTGGACCATTCGCGCACATCGACGTGCGCGGCACGCGCGCCCGCTGGACCAACACGCGCAAGGGACGTTCGCTCGCCGTGAACTCATCGGCCGGCGACGTGCGCCGCGTCGTGCCGACAGGAACGTGCAAGGCGCCGCCGGAGTTTGCGTATCTGTGTAAACGGAAGTAGACCGCTGGATGTCGGATGTCGGATGTCGGATGTCGGATGGCGGATGTCGGGTGTCAGATGTCGGAAAACTGCGGGGCGATAACAGCGGATCCCTGTCGGAAGTAGTGCAGTTCATCTGACCTCCGACAACCGACCTCCGACATCCGATCTCCGACATCCTTCTTGTGGCCTTCCCGGCGCGTCGTACATTCGGCGCATGCTCTCCCGCCGGACCTTTGTCAGCTGGCTGAGCGGACTCGGCGCCGCAATCGGCGCGGGCCTGCGCCCGAGACACGCCCTCGCGACCACTCCGACGGAAAGCGAGTTTCGCGAGCAAGCCACCACGCTTGATGCCGCGACCGTAACAAAGCTCGCCGAAGCCGTCCTGCCGAGCGAACTCGGCGACTCAGGGTTCGTGCGTGTGAGCCGCGCATTCACGCAATGGGTCGGCTCGTATCGTCAGGGCGCGGAACTCAATCACCCATACGGCAGCGCAGAGATCAGCCAAACGGGTGAGTCACCCGCCACTCGCTGGAAAGCGCAGCTGACGGCCCTGGATCGCGACGCTCGAACGAAACATCAGCGCGGCTTCAACGCGCTTCCGCTCGAGCAGCGTAAGGCGCTG
>DATMBT010000535.1:0-7852 GCA_035559475.1 Gemmatimonadaceae bacterium | reverse complement strand
GGCGGGGCGGCACGCCCAAGCCATCCATCAATGGATCGCACGTACCTCCCAATACTTCTCCTGCTGGGGTTTGTGCTGGTGAACGCGATCGGAATGATCGCGTTGTCGCACCTCACCATCCGGATTCGCCCGACCCCCGTCAAGGACACACCATATGAGTCGGGCATCCCGCCCCTTGGCGATGCCCGGGAGCGGTTCTCGATCAAGTTCTACATGGTCGCGATGTTGTTCATCATCTTCGACATCGAGACCGTGTTCATGATCCCGTGGGCCGCGTACTTCCGTGAGTTGTCCTGCACGTCGGCGCTCATCAACAGCGCTTGCCCAGCAGGCGCCACGTCATTCTTCGGCCTTGGCGAGATGATCGTGTTCATGATCATCCTGCTCGTCGGATTCCTGTACGTCTGGAAAAAGGGGGCGCTGCAGTGGGATTGACCGCCCGTCCGGACCACCAGCTGGTCACGGTTTCCCCTCAGTCTACGGAAGGCTGGGTCGCGACCCGCCTCGACTTCCTGGTCAACTGGGGCCGCGCGAATTCGCTCTGGCCGATGCCGTTCGGCACGGCCTGCTGCGCCATCGAGTTCATGGCTACGGCGGCAAGCAAATACGACCTCGCCAGGTTCGGCATGGAGCGGATGTCGTTTTCGCCTCGTCAGGCCGACGTGCTGATCTGCGCTGGTCGTGTGCCCTTCAAGCTGGCGCCTGTGCTCCGGCGCATCTGGCAGCAGATGCTGCAGCCCAAGTGGTGCATCTCCATGGGCGCGTGCGCGTCGTCAGGCGGGATGTTCGACAACTATGCCGTGGTGCAGGGCATAGACACGATCATTCCCGTCGACGTCTACGTTCCTGGCTGCCCGCCACGTCCTGAGGGCCTCATCTATGGCATCATGATGCTGCAGGAGAAGGTCAAGCGGGAGCGGATGTCAGATGAGCGCCTGCGCGACGAGATGGAGCCCGACCCGACGAGCAAGTTGTACATCCCGCCGTCGATGATCGACGAGTTGTCGGAGCCATTCGGCAATTCGGTTCACCAGACCAGGTCAGGACTGTGAGCGGCGCTCACATGGTGTCGGGAAGCGCCGACCCGGCGTCGGCGCCGGCGACGCCTCGCGGCATTCCGCACCGGGGTGGACCGATGAACCCGAGTGCGGATCGCATTCGAGATCGCTTTGGATCGAGCTTCGTGCGCGCCGAGGTGACGTGGGGTGAGACCACGGTGTTCGTGCGCCCCGAGAGCGTATACGACATCGTCCGATACCTGCACGACGACGCGTCGGAGCAGTACGACTACCTCTCCGACGTGACGGCGGTAGAGTACCGCGACCTCGAGTTGCCGTTGCAGGTAGTCTGGCACCTTCGCTCGCTGCCGTATCGCCGCTTCCTGCGGCTCAAGGCGGAAATCCCGAAGGGCGCGCCGCTGCGCGTGCCAAGTGTCATGCCGATCTACAGTGGCGCCGATTGGCTCGAGCGCGAGTGCTTTGACATGTTCGGCATCCAGTTCGACGGACACCCGGACCTGCGTCGCATCCTGATGTGGGAGCAGTATGCGGAAGGCTACCCGCTGCGGAAGGATTTCCCGCTGCGTGGCCGGTTCTCACGCTCGGAACAACTGCGCCAGGCGCTGGCTGCGCAGCCCGAGAGCCGGTATTCGATGACCGAACTGACCATCGCCGATGCATTCGAGGACCTGCCGCTCGAGATGCGGCAACGCCTCGCCGGCGGCGAGAAGACGGGAGAATAGGCGTGGCTGAAAAGCGCACGGTTGAAGTTTCCCTCTCCACGTCCGGGCTCGATGCCGAAGGGCGCCCGCAGCGCACGCCACTCGTCGTGGATGAAGGTGGTCGTGTCACAACCCTCGAAGCTCCGCTCGCGATAGAGCCCGAGCTCGAGGGCGAGCACATGCTCATCAACCTCGGACCGCAACACCCGGCAACGCACGGGGTGCTGCGCCTGGTGCTCGAACTCGACGGCGAAACCGTGGTGCGCTGCATCCCGCATGTGGGATACCTGCACTGCGGCTTCGAGAAGATCGGCGAGTACCGACAGTACAATCAGATCATTCCCTGGACCGACCGCGAAGACTACCTCAACTCGCCGGGCAATAACGTCGCCTTTGCATTAGGCGCTGAACGACTGTTCGGAGTCGAGATCACGCCGCGCTGCACGGTGCTGCGCGTGATCGCGATGGAGTTGTCGCGTATCATGTCGCACCTGGTCTGGCTGGGCACGACGTGCATCGACATCGGCGCCTTCACGCCGTTTCTCTGGTCGTTCCAGGAACGGGAGCGCATCTATACGCTGCTGGAGCAGTGGATCGGCGCGCGCCTGACGACAACGCTGACGCGCGTTGGCGGCATGGGCGCCGACATCCCCGACGGCTGGATGGACGGCCTGCGCGACTTCGCCCGCACGTTCCCGAAGACGATCGCGGAAGTGGACCGCATGGTCACGCGGAACGGGATCTGGGTGGGACGCACGATCGGCATTGGCGCCATGAGCGCAGCCGACGCCGTGAACGCCGGTCTCTCGGGTCCGATGCTGCGGGCCTCGGGCGTGGACTACGACGTACGAAAGGATTTTCCGTACCTCGACTACGAGACGTACGACTTCGACGTGCCGGTCGGAACGAACGGCGACGTCTATGACAGGTTCCTGGTGCGCATGGAAGAACTCCGCCAGTCGGTGCGCATCCTGGAGCAGGCCGCCGAGCGGCTGCCCGATGGTCCGGTGAACATCGATGACGCACGCCTGATCCTGCCGCCGAAGAGCAAGGCGATGAGCGAGATGGAGTCCATGATCCATCACTTCAAGCAGGTGATGGAAGGTCCGCGGCCGCCAATCGGCGAGACGTACGTTGCGGTCGAAAGCCCGAAGGGCGAAAAGGGCTACTACTTCGTCTCGGACGGCACACCGAAGCCGGTTCGGTGGCGCATCCGTCCGCCTTCATACGTGAACCTCTCCGCCATTCCGCGCATGGTCGAAGGACACCTGCTCTCCGACGTGATCGCGATCAATGCGAGCATCGACATCGTGATGGGGGAAATCGACAGATGAGATGGCAGATGGCGGATGGCGGAAGGGGGACGACCGCGTGAGCCACGGACCTTCCGCCGCGGGTGGCGCGGCCATCTCGACGACGCCTAACGGGCACTCGCACGAGCCCTACGTTCCCGTCTTCACTGGTGAAACGAAGGCGAAGCTCGACGCTTTGCTCGAGCGCTATCCCACGAAGATGGCTGCGCTCCTCCCCGCGTTATGGATGGTGCAGGAAGCGCGCGGCTGGGTGAGCCCGGAGGCGATGGCCGAAACGGGGCAGGTGCTCGGCCTGACGGCGGCATACGTGAAGGGTGTGGTGACGTTCTACACGATGTACCACCAGCACCCCGTCGGAAAACACTTCATCCAGGTCTGCACCACGACTCCCTGCCACGTGTGCGGCGCCGAGGATGTCGTGAAAGCTTTCCTGAAGCAGACGGGATGCGGTGAGCTGGGTGTCACGTCAGGCGACGGAAAGTACACGGTGATCGAGGTCGAATGCCTTGGTGCCTGCGGATTCGCGACGCCGGTGATGGTGAACAGCGACTTCATTGAGTCGGTGACGCCGGAGAAAGTGACGGAGGTTCTGAAGAAGTACGGATAGAACATCACGTGAACCGTGACGCGTGAAGCGTGAATCGTCGGTGCGTCGGGTGGCTGGGCGCAGGTGGGCGACTCACGAGTAACAACCACGGTTCACGATTCACGATTCACCATTCACGAGTCACGAGTCACGAAATGGGTTTTCCCTTCAAGCCACATCCTCGCGAAAACACGGTCCTGTCGAAGCACTTCGGCGAGGCCGAGGCGCGGTCGCTGGACGGATGGAAGGCGCGCGGTGGGTACCGTGCGCTCGAACAGGCGCTCGGCATGGATCCCCTTGCGATCCAGGCGGTGGTGAAGGATTCGGGGCTTCGCGGCCGTGGCGGTGCGGGCTTCCCAACAGGCCTGAAGTGGTCGTTCATGAAATTGAACGACGGCAAGCCGCACTACCTCTGCTGCAACGCCGACGAATCCGAACCCGGCACGTTCAAGGACCGTGAGATCATGCGGTGGACGCCTCACGCGTTGATCGAAGGGTGCGCGATCGCTGCGCACGCGATCGGCGCGGAAACGGCCTACATCTATATCCGGGGCGAGTTCACCGAGCCGCTCGATGTGATGGAGCGCGCGTGCGAAGAGGCTCGCAAGGCAGGAGTCATCGGGAAGAACGCGATGGGCTCGGGCAAGCGCGTGGACGTGTGGGTGCACAAAGGAGCGGGCGCATACATCTGCGGCGAAGAGACGGCGCTGATGAATTCCCTTGAAGGGAAGCGTGGCAACCCACGCATCAAGCCTCCGTTCCCCGCGGCTGCTGGCCTGTTCGGGATGCCCACGACCATCAACAATGTCGAAACGCTCGCCGCGGTCCCGCCGATCCTGGTGAATGGTGGCGAGTGGTACAAGAAGATGTCGCGCCCGGACAACCCGAAGAGCACCGGCACGAAGCTCTGGTCCGTCTGCGGCAATGTGATGTATCCGGGCAACTACGAAGTCGAGATGGGATTCCCGTTCAAGGAATTCCTGTACGATCTGTGTGGTGGTCCGCCGAAAGGCCGGAAGTTCAAGGCGGTCATTCCCGGCGGCTCATCGGTCCCGATCATCAACATGGCGGAAGCCGATGCCGCGTTGATGGACTACGAGGGCATGGTCGCCGCCGGCACGATGCTCGGCTCCGCCGGTTGCATCGTGATGGATGACGCGCAGAGCATTCCGCGACAGGTGGCACGCCTCGCGCGCTTCTATGCGCACGAAAGCTGCGCCCAGTGCACGCAGTGCCGCGAAGGCACGGCGTGGACCACAAAGATCCTCGAGCGGATCGTTGCTGGTGACGGCACAGCGGAAGACCTCGACACGCTGCTCGACCTGGCTGAAGACATGACCGGCAAGACGATCTGTGTGCTGAGCGACTCGTGCGCCGCACCCGTCGTTTCCGGTCTCCAGAAGTTTCCGGACGAATTCAAGGCGTTGATCACGAAAAAAACCGTGCACACCGTTCCTGCGATTGCCTCCTGATGGCTGACACGTCTCCGCCGCTGGTCAACCTGACGATTGAGGGGCGCGCGGTCTCTGTACCGGCCGGCACCTCGATCCTGGAGGCCGCCAAGACCGTCGGCGTCCTCATTCCGCATTACTGCTACCACCCCGGGCTTCCAGTCGCCGGTGTGTGCCGCATGTGCCTCGTCGACGTGGAGAAGGCGCCGAAGCTCGCGCCTGCCTGCGCGACTTCGGTGGCCGAGGGGCAGGTGGTGAACGTGCACGCCGAGAAAGCGCGCGATGCGCGCAAGGGCGTGCTCGAGATGCTGCTCATCAACCATCCGCTGGATTGCCCGATCTGCGACCAGGCCGGTGAATGTGAGCTGCAGGACTACACGTACCAGGAAGGACGCGCCGACAGCCGCTATCGCGAACCCAAGCGGTTCAATCCGGTCGAGGACTTCGGCGGCGACGTCATGTACGTCCCGAACCGCTGCATCCTCTGCACACGCTGCGTGCGGTTCATGGAAGACGTGGCCGATGACGCCGTCCTCAACGTGAGCGAGCGTGGCGACCGCGCGTACATCGGCAAGTTCGAGGGGAAGGACCTGACGCACCCGTGGGCCGGCAATGTGGTCGACCTCTGCCCGGTGGGCGCGCTGCTCTCCAAGGATTTCCTGAACAAGGCGCGCGCGTGGGAGCTGGATCGCACCGCGTCCGTCTGCAACGGCTGCAGCCAGGGGTGCAACATGATCGTCGAGACGCGCGACAATGCCGTCGTGCGGCTCCGTCCCAGGCCTAACGCGGAAGTCAACGAGTTCTTCCTTTGCGACCACGGCCGGCTGAATTACCGCTGGATGAACCGGGGGGACCGCCTCGAGGCTCCGGCCATTGATGGAATCTCGGGCGCCAGAGCGACGGATTGGGATGTCGCGCTGGCTGGGGCGGCGAAGGTGCTCAAGGGCAAGCGCGTGTTCGTACTGGCGTCGCCCAACCTTTCCAACGAAGCGCTGTTTGTGCTGTCACGGATCGTGAAGTCGTCAGGCGGCGCCGGCGCGTTCCGCGTGGAGCAGGGACCCGAGGCTCCGCTGAAGGGCGTGGAGGACCTCTCCCTTCGCGCGGACCGCGCAGCGAACGCGCGCGGCGCTGAGTTGCTTGGCTTTGAACGGAGCGAATCCCCCCTCGCCGGCGTCAAGGCGGGCGACGCGGTGATCATCGCCGACCATGACCTGACCCCGGAAGACGCGGCGCACCTGTCACGCGCGTCGGCCGTGGTGCTCGTCTCCACGTTCCGGCCGGCCGCGCTGCTGAAGGCTGATGTGATCCTGCCCATCAGCAACTACATCGAGGAAGAAGGCACCTTCACCAACCTTCGCGGTCGCGTGCAGCGATTCCTCCAGGCGCGTGCCGCCCCGGGTATGGCGCGGCCGAGCTGGTTCGTGCTCGCCGACCTCTCCACCGCGTTAGGCGACCGGATGGACGTCCTGTCCGCTGGGCAGGCGTTCGCCGAGCTCGCGTCGGCGCAACCGGCGTTCGCAGGCCTCAGCCACGAGTCCATTGGATTGCGCGGCGCCGTGGTGAGTGGCGCCACGAGCGGAGCCGTGGCGTGATCCCCGCCTTCCTTTCGCTGGTCCAGGTCCCGCAGCCGCAGGGCGAAACGACCTTCGGCGTGTTTTTCATCGCCACCGTCATCAAGATGATCGGGCTGTTCACGATCTGGATGGTCGGCGTCGCGTACATGACGTATGCCGAACGGCGCGTTTCGGCCTGGATCCAGGACCGCCGCGGCCCGAATCGCGTCGGGCCCCATGGGCTGCTGCAGCCACTCGCGGACGGCGTCAAGAACATCATGAAGGAAGAGACGCTGCCGCCGTACGCGAACAAGGCGCTCTTCTTCCTCGCACCGATCATGTCGTTCGCGCCGGCCATGATGGCCTGGGCGGTCATCCCGTTCGGCGCGTCATGGGCGTCGAAGTGGGGGCGGATCGACATGGTCTTCGCCGACCTGCCGATCGGCTTCCTGTTCGTCCTGGCGATTACGTCGTTAGGGGTCTATGGCATCGTGCTGGCCGGCTGGGCCTCGAACAACAAATACGCGTTGTTAGGCGGCCTGCGGTCGAGCGCGCAGATGGTGTCGTACGAGATCTCGATGGGGCTGTCGCTGATCCCGGTGCTCCTCATTACCGGAAACGTGACCCTGTCCCAGGTCGTGAACACACAGGCCACGCTCCATATCTGGAACGCGCTCTCGCTGGGCGTGGCCTGTTTCATCTTCATCACCGCGGCGTTTGCGGAGACCAACCGGCTCCCGTTCGACCTTCCCGAAGCCGAATCGGAGCTCATCACCGGGTATCACACCGAATACAGCGCGATGAAGTTCTCGCTCTTCTTCATCGCCGAGTATGCGAACATGATGACGGCGAGCGCGATGATCGCGACGCTGTTCTTCGGTGGCTGGGACATTCCGTTCACGCAGGCCGACAACACCGCCGCGGTTTCCGGACTGATGGTCCTGCTCTCGATGGCGATCTTCGGCCTCAAGTGCGCGTTCTTCCTGTTCCTCTTCATCTGGGTGCGCTGGACGCTGCCGCGCTTCCGCTACGACCAGCTCATGTCGCTCGGCTGGAAGATTTTCCTCCCGACCGCGCTGGCGTACATCGTCATCATTGCGGCGCTGGTGCTGGCGCTCGACGCCGCAGGCATCGAGCGCGGCCTGGTATACGGCCTCATTCTCTTCGGCGCGAACGCCGTGATGCTGGTCGGCATGTTTGTGGTGCTCGATCGCGGCCGCATCCTGAGT
>DATMBT010000534.1:0-5944 GCA_035559475.1 Gemmatimonadaceae bacterium | reverse complement strand
TGTCGCAGCTCCCGCATTCGGGGCCGCACACGCACGAATACATCGGCCGCCTGGTCGATTCCGCCCCGGGCCTGACGATCGAACTTGGCACCGACCTCCCCGGCGTGGCGCGCGCCATTGCCTCGCTGCTCAACGAGGATGACGAGTCCCTGCGACACCGCGCGTCCGCCCGCGTCGGACAGGCAACGACTTCATTGCCACTCGTCAGCGTCATCCTGCCGATCTATAACGGCTCGCGGTTCCTTCCCGCGGCCGTCGCCAACGTGCTGGCGCAAGGCTACCCCTCGATCGAGATCATCGTCGTGGATGACGGCTCGACCGACGATGTTGCCGACCTCATTCCTGCGCTGCCGGTGGACGTCCGTTACTTCCGCCAGGACAACGCCGGACCGGCGGCCGCGCGCAATCGCGGCGTGCGTGACTCGTCAGGCGCGTACATCGCGTTCCTCGACGTGGACGACCTCTGGCCCGCGGGGACGCTGCCGTCGATGGTACGTCGCCTCATCGAGGATCCGGACCGCGCCGCGGTACACGGGCGCGCCCAGCTGTTCCGCGATGACCACGGCCGCCAGGAATTCCTCGGCAATCCGGCGGAATCCTTCCCGTATTACATCGGCGCCGGCGTCTATCGCCGCTCGGCGTTCGAGGCCGTGGGGTTGTTTGACCCGGACCTGCGTTTCGGGGAAGACACCGACTGGTTCCACCGCGCGAAGGAGCGCAACACGCCCATCCTCGAAGTGGATGAAGTCACGCTGCTCGTGCGGCGACACGAGGGGAACATGACGCGCGGCAAGTCGCTGCTGGAACTCAACACCTTGCGCCTGTTCAAGAGGGCGCTCGACCGACAGCGTCAGGGAGAGGGTGTCGATGATCAGGCGCGCGCTGGCACGACTCGTTAGGGGCTCCGCTCCAGCGGGAGAGCGACCGGTGCTCGTGACCGGCGGTGCTGGTACCGTGGCCACGTTGATTCGTCCGTTCCTGGCCGGCGTCGGCATCCGGGTCAGGCTGAGCGACGTGAATCGCGTGCGCGACCTGGCGCCCACGGAAAGCTTCGTGAAAGCCGACCTGCGGGACCCGCGGGCGATCGGCAAGGCCGTCGCGGGATGCGCCGGCGTCATCCACCTCGGTGGCATCTCGAAGGACTGGGCGTTCACGCAGCTCGTCGACGTGGACATGGCCGGCGTGACCAACGTCCTCGAGGCGGCACGGCGGCACGGCATCAAACGCGTGGTGCTGGCCAGCTCGATGCACGTGCTGGGATTCTACGGGCGACAGGAGGCGGTCAGTCCCTCGAGCGCGCCGCGCCCGGACAGTCGTTATGCGGTGTCGAAGCTGTTCGGCGAACACGCCGGGGCGCTGTACGCGTCCAAATACGGGCTCGAGGTCACCTGCCTTCGACTGGGTCATGTCACGCTGCGGCGTGAAGACGCGGAGCCTGGCGGCTGGGTCTCACCCGAAGATATCGCATCACTCGTCAGGCTGGGACTCGAGCATCCATCGATCGGGTACGAGATCATTCACGCGGTCGCGCCCTATGAGGGAGATGACCTCGCCCACCAGGCGCTCGTGTCGCGGTTCGGGTTCCGTTTCAAGCACCAGGGCACGACACACGCGGAAGCGGTTGCCGACGCAGCGCGTCATTTCGCGTTCGACCAGGCCGCCGTCGAATGGCGCGGTGGTGTCTTTGCGACCCGGGACGTGGAACCGGCGTAGTCGCCGCTAGTTACTCTGCCGCAGTGCCCGCGCGAGGTGCTCGCCGGTGAAGGAGCCCCGCTTCTTCATCACCGTTTCCGGGCTGCCTTCGGCGACCAGCGTCCCGCCCTTGTTCCCGCCTTCGGGTCCGAGGTCAATGATCCAGTCGGCGGTCTTGATGACATCGAGGTTGTGCTCGATCACCAGCACCGTATTGCCGCGGTCCACGAGGCGGTGCAGGACATCGAGCAGCAATCGCACGTCCTCGAAATGCAGGCCGGTCGTCGGCTCGTCGAGGATGTACAGCGTGCGACCCGTGTCGCGCCGCGAGAGCTCCGTCGCGAGCTTCACGCGTTGTGCTTCGCCGCCGGACAGCGTCGTCGAGCTCTGGCCCAGGTGGATGTAGCCGAGTCCCACATCGTTGAGCGTTTGCAGTTTCTGGCGGATGCGTGGCTGGTTCTCGAAGAACGCGAGCGCGTCCTCGACCGTCATGTCGAGCGCGTCGGCAATGCTCTTCCCGCGGAACTGCACTTCGAGTGTCTCACGATTGTAGCGGCGACCCTTGCAGACGTCGCACGGCACGTAGACGTCAGGCAGGAAGTGCATCTCGATCTTCACCAGGCCATCGCCCTGGCACGATTCACAGCGCCCGCCCTTCACGTTGAACGAAAACCGCCCCGGGCCATACCCGCGGATCTTCGACTCCGGAAGCTCGGCGAACAGGTCGCGGATGGGCCCGAAGAGACCCGTGTAGGTCGCGGGGTTGGAGCGCGGCGTGCGCCCGATGGGGCTCTGGTCGATGTCGATGACCTTGTCGATGTGCTCCATGCCGCTGACGCGGTCGTGCGCCCCCGGGATCACGCGGGCGCGGAAGAAGTGCCGGGCCAGCGTGCGGTGCAGGATGTCCTCGATCAGCGTCGACTTGCCCGACCCCGACACTCCCGTGACGGCCACGAAGGCGCCTAACGGGATCGACACCGTCAGGTTCTGCAGGTTGTGGTGCCGGGCTCCGTGCACGGTGAGCTGCCGGCGCTTGTCGATGGGACGGCGTTCCTTCGGCACGTCAATCCGGCGCACTCCGGACAGGTACTGCCCCGTGAGCGAATGTTTCACCTTGAGCACGTCGTCGATGGTGCCGGCAGCGACCACGTGGCCGCCGTGCTTGCCCGCGCCGGGACCAAGGTCGATGACGTGATCGGCGGCACGAATGGTCTCCTCGTCGTGCTCGACCACGATCACGGTGTTCCCGAGGTCACGCAGGTGCTCGAGCGTCCGCAGCAGGCGCTCATTGTCGCGCTGGTGCAGCCCGATGGACGGTTCGTCCAGGATGTACAACACGCCCACGAGCCGCGACCCGATCTGGGTCGCCAGCCGGATGCGCTGCGCCTCACCACCGGACAGCGACTCGGCGGCCCTGCCTAACGTCAGGTAATCGAGTCCCACGTCCACCAGGAAGCGCAACCGCTCACGCACTTCCTTCAGGATCGGGCCGGCGATCTCGGGGTCGAGGCCCGGCCGGCCGTTGGAGCGCACGGGCACGTCGTCGATGAACGCCTGCGCGTCCCCGATGGAGAACTCGCCGACCTCACCGATATTCGTGCCATGGATCGTGACGGCCAGGGACTCGGGCTTGAGGCGCTTTCCATCGCAGGCCTGGCACGGCCGCACGACCATGTACCCCATCAGCTCCTGCTGGACCTGCTCCGATTCGCTCTCGCTGAAACGGCGTTGCACCGAGACCAGGATCCCTTCCCAGGAAAAGTCAGCCTTGTGCTTGCCGGTGGCCTGTGGCTTGTGGCCTGTGGCCCTCGCGTCACCAGGTTCGTTGCCGTGGAGCAGCGCGTCTTTCACCTTCTTCGGCAACTTCCCCCATGGCGTGTTGAGGTCGAAGCCGAGTTGCTTCGCGAGTCCGGGCAGGATCACGCGCCGCAGGTACCCGTCGGGTTCGCCCCAGGGCAGGACCACGCCCTCGAGAATCGACACGGCGGGATCGCCGAGGATGAGCTCCTCGCTGACTTCGCGTCGCGTGCCCAGTCCACCGCAGGCCGGGCAGGCGCCGAACGGCGAGTTGAAGGAGAAGTGCCGCGGCTCCATCTCCGGCAGTGAGATACCGCAGCTCGCGCAGCCGTAACGCTCCGAGAAGTGCTGCGACGTGCCGTTAGGCGTGTCGTAGCGCCTGACCTCGACGATGCCGTCGGCCAGGCGGAGCGCCGTTTCGAGCGAGTCCGTCAGCCGGCCGCGGTCCTCGCGCCTGACGACCAGCCGGTCCACGATGATCGAGACATCGTGGTTCACCTTGCGGTTGAGTTTTGGCGGGTCGGCCAGCTCGATCACGGATCCGTCCACGACGGCGCGCACGAATCCCTGCTTGCGCGCGTTCTCGAACAGGTCGCGAAACTCTCCCTTCCGGGCCCTGACGAGTGGAGACAGCACCTCGATGCGCGTGTCGTCGGGCCAGGAGAGCACCACGTCGCTGATCTGGCTCGCGCTTTGGCGCTCGACCGGTCGCCCGCAGTTCGGGCAGTGGGGCGTCCCGGCGCGTGCATACAGCAGTCGCAGGTAATCGTGGATTTCCGTGACCGTCCCGACGGTCGACCGTGGGTTGTGGCCGGCCGACTTCTGCTCGATCGAAATGGCAGGGGAGAGGCCTTCTATGGAATCGACGTCCGGCTTCTCCATCAGCCCCAGGAACTGTCGGGCATAGGCGGAGAGGGACTCGACGTATCGGCGCTGGCCTTCAGCGTAAATCGTGTCGAACGCGAGGGATGACTTCCCCGAGCCGGACAGCCCCGTCACCACGGTCAAACGGTCCCGGGGGATGACGACGTCGATGTTGCGGAGATTGTGCTCCCGCGCCCCCCGGATGATCAGATTCTCACCAGACATAGACCCGTAAGTTCTTTGGGGGCGAGGCTGGCTTCAAGTCACGCCATACGGACAGGGGACCGGTACAGGTCACCGCTGTGCCCGCCGAATCGTCTAGGTCATACCCTGACCAGACCTGTATCCGGTACCCCCGTGCCCAGTACCCTCGTGACCGATCGTTCAACCGTGGCAAGGCCGGCGTGAGCCGGCGCGGGGTGGTCGCCGTATCGGTGTTGATCGCGTGGGCCGCCGGGCTCGCGCTGTTCCTGGCGCGCGAGCTGAATCCGTCCGCCGCCGCGAGACTGGCCGAAGTCGCGATGCGGGTCGTGCCCTTGACGACCTATTACATGGTGCAGGACTCGGGACGTCATGTCGGGTTTGCGTCCATCGCGATCGACACGGTCCCGCAGGCCCTGCAAGTCACCGAATACATCGTTCGCGAATCGCTCGACGGCACGCGCGTCACCGACCAGATGGTGGTCAAGCTGTCACGGGGCCTGTCGTTGAGGGAATTCGAAGCGACGCAGACCCATGCCGCCGATACCGCCCGCATCAACGGTCGCGTCGTGGATTCCACGCTGATCATGTCGGGTGCCCGGTCCGACACGCTTCCGGTCTCGTTGCCCGCGTTCGCAGGTGCGATCGAGGCGTCGGTGAACATCCTCCTCGACGAACCGAAAGTGGGATCGGGGAGCGCGCTGCGGAGCATCGATCCGGCTACGGGAACGGTGTCAACACGAACGATGCGCGTCGCCGCCGAGTCGTTGTTCGTCGTCGTGGACAGTGCCGTCGCCGACTCGTCAGGCAGGTGGTTTGCGGTCCATCGTGACACCGTCCGCGCCTGGCACCTGGTCGCTCCCGAAGCGCCGGCCGTCGATGCGTGGGTCGATGCGCAGGGGCTGATCGTCGAATCGCGGCTCGCCAACGGCCTCGTTATGCGTCGCACCGCCTTCGAGCTGGCGTTCGAGAACTGGCGAAACGCCGGTCCCGGTCGCGTGGTTTCCGCGCGCGGCAATGGCAGCGTCATCTCGGGGACCTGGCTCGCCAGCGGCACGACCCGCCCGACGGCGGTGCTCGACTCGCTCCGTGTTCGCCTGGGCGCGTCAACACCGTCCGAGTTCGCCACTCGTTATGGACGCGCGTATCGCGCCGGTGGACAAATCGCGTTCGGGCGGACGCCGGCGGCCAGGCTGACGGCCCGGTATTCGCTCCCGGCGTCCGAGCGGTGGCGCAAGGTCTTCGTGAAGGACCTGAGTCCGGGTCCACTCATCGAAAGCGATGACGCCGCGGTGACACGGCTGTCGGCGCGACTGGCAGGCGGAGAAAAAGATCCCGCCGCGGTCTCACAGCGGATCGTGGCGTGGGTCCACGACTCACTTCGCGCCGT
>DATMBT010000533.1:0-3028 GCA_035559475.1 Gemmatimonadaceae bacterium | reverse complement strand
GTCACCGCGTGCCTGGAAGGCCCGCTGCTCATCGTGCAGTTGCCGTGCGATCGCGCTCTCCTCAATTCCGCCCTCCGCGATCCGGTGCGCGATCGCGCCTAACATGAGCGGAGTGCCGATGCGCAACAGCGCCGTCGCGTCGACGCCAAGTGTCCTCGTGAGCGTGTTGCCGATGGCGCTGACGCCGGAGCCGAATACGCCACTCAACAGGCGGGCCGATGCCCTCGGATCCCGCGCGGACCTGACGACAGTCTCGATGCCACCCGCAGCGGGATCGAAACCCGCGGGCACAAGGTTGAGCAGGCCCTGCAATCCGCCCGGGGATCTCGCCGCCCTGGCAGCGACAGCGACGACCAGCGGCCCGATGATCCCCAGTCCTCTCCTGACGAGTTTCGGGTCTATGCCCGTGGCGGATCCAATCCGCTCCGTGACCTGCGGCGTCAGGTAAGCGCTGAACGCGTCGATGAATGCAGTCATGAGTGCCTCCCGAGCGAGACGAAAACCGGCGGGTACTTCCGCCGTCTCGCGCACGATCACGCGCGTTGCTGCATTCGGGTGGCCGACCTTGGTCGTACCACGACAAGGTTCGATAGAGCGTGAACAGCGATATGGTCCGATAAAGCGTGAACACGGATTGCGCCGATTACGCGGGGTTTACACAGGTGGAGCACGTCGTGAAGGGCACCAGGAGAAGGCCTGGGCGCAAGCCGGTTGCTTTAGCCCTTCACGACGTGCTCAATCAGCGCAAATCTGCGTCATCCGCGCTTTCCGTGTTCACGCTTTATCGGACCTTATCGGTTGTACTCCGAGAGCCAGTGGAACTGGCGCTCCGACAACTGGAAATGCCTCGGCACCCGCACCATCTCCACGTGCACCGAGTCATTGCGGATCATGGTGTGAAAGCGGACCGTGACGCTATCGGGCACCTCGTAGCGCATCGTGAACAGGAACGTGCTGTCGCGGGGGATGGTGGAGACCTTCCATACGGAAAGCATGCGGTGCGTTGTATCCGGCTTGTAGCGGAAGTAGCCGCGCCGATACCGTTGCCAGAACACGCCGTCGTGGGTGTTCACGCTTCCCGCCGTGAGGTTGTCGATGATCACGTCCTTCCAGCGAAGGGTGTCGGCACTCGCGGCCGGGATGGTGTCGTGGTTCACGACGTAGTGACGGACGTCGTAGAACCCCACCTGGAACGGTCCGGGAACCGGCGGGGCCTTGAGTGCCTTGTATCGCGTCCAGCTGTTCTGCAGCGGCTGCACCAGGATCACCCAGACAATGAAGAGCTTGACGCCGAGGGCGACCCATCGGTGCCAGGGTTTCGCATAACGCGGTTGCCACGCGTTCGTGGCGGGCACGCTCCGGTTCAGCACCATGAAGCCGAGGATGCGCTTGTAGTCCAGGGCGAGGAGAAAAACGCTGGCGAAGAGGAGGTGCGACGAGAAGAGCTTCACCGGAACGTCGTAGCTCAGGTTGATCATCACGACGTTCAGGAAGGCACCCATCGCGGCGAACAGTCCCGCCGTCACGGTCCGACGGGAAAGCAGCAGCAATCCGGCGAGCGTTTCCATCGCGCCGGAAAAGAACTGGTAGGGCACCGAATACCCGATGAACAACCACGAGAATCGCATCGGCAGGAGGTCGCCGAGCGGCGTAGCGAGCTGGCTCACCGAGGGAAAAGGCATCTGGAGCGCGAAGAGCTTGATGATGCCATAGCTCAACGCGGCCGACGCCAGGTAGTAGCGCAGGATCGTGCGCAACCAATACAGGGCGCGATCATACGACGGGCGTTTGCGATCGACCACACTCCACACGGCACACGCAATCGCTGCGACACCGAGCAGCATCCACATCTGCGTAAACGCCCACGATGTGTCGCCGCTGCCATTCGGCTGCACCAGGGTGTCCCACACCCGGAACACGCGTGTATTGCTCTGCTGAACGGCCCAATCCATCGCCTGGCTGTAGTACCGGGAGAGGAACGGAACACCCGGGATGTCGTTGAACAGGAACCAGGGCTCGGTCTGGAACAGCAGGTACACGAAGAAGAATCGGAACAACACCCGCTGCCACAGCGGCCACTGTGGTGCCTGACTTGTGACAGGTTCGGCCGCAGTGACCGTGACGTCAGGTACGAGTGCTGTCGCCGCCATGTTTGCCTCCACCGAGTGCGACCATCGCCGCGTGATATCCACACATGCCGTGCACGCCACCGCCCGGCGGGGTGGCTGCCGAGCAGAGGTGAACGTTGTGAAGCGGAGTACCGTACCTCCGCCAGGTAGGCCTGAGGAAGAGGTTCACCAGCGTATTTGCGCCTCCTCCTACGTCCCCGCCCACCAGGTTCGGGTTTTCGTCCTCGATAATTGCCGGGGATCGAACCGATCGCTCCAGGATGACATCCCCGAACCCGGGCGCAAACCGCTCGACCTGCGCCTCGATGCGCGCCGTCATGTCCACCGTGGAACCGTTAGGCACGTGGCAATATCCCCACGCGGTATGCCGGCCCGCCGGTGCCCGCGTCCCATCGATCACCGACGGCTGGGTGACGAGCACGAAGGGACGCTCCGCACACTCCCCTCGCCAGGGCGCAGCTTCCGCCGCGGTGATTTCCTCCAGTGTCCCGCCCACGTGGACGGTGGCCGCCTCCAGGCACTCGCGGGCCTTCCATGGAATCGGTTCGCTCAGCGCCCAGTCGATCTTGAACGCCCCTGGACCATAGGGGAATCGCTGCAGCCGTTCCGAAAAACCTGCCGGAAACCGGTCGCCCATGATGCCTGCCATTGCACGAGGCGACGTATCGAAGAGCAGGTGACCTGCCTTGGGCAGCTGGTCGTGCCGCTCCACGTTCATGCCTGACGAGAGCTCACCACCCAGCGAGCGCAGGTGCGCCTCGAGCGCGTTCGCGAGCGACTGCGAGCCGCCGCGTACCACTGGCCAGCCGTGCGCGTGTCCCGCCGCCGCGAGCACCAGTCCCACTGCCGCACTGCCGGGCGATGAGAGCGGAATGATCGAGTGAGCGGCGCACCCGGCA
>DATMBT010000532.1:0-2166 GCA_035559475.1 Gemmatimonadaceae bacterium | reverse complement strand
CCGAGACATTCAGCGAAGACCAGCTGGCTCTGACCGGCGAACTGATCACCGAACGCGGGACGTATCGGCTCAACGTCAGTCCGTTGTCGCGCACCTTCCAGGTCCAGTCCGGAGTCCTGCGCTTCGACGGCGAACCAGGGTTCAATCCCGGGATGGACATCCGCGCCGTTTACACCTCGCGGTCGATCAACTCCACCTACGGCGGCCGCAACGACGTGCGCGTTGGCGTGCACATCACCGGCACGCTCGCCAGCCCGGAACTCGACCTGTATGCCGCTGACTCGCTGCTCGGCCTGTCGCAGTCGGACCTCGTGAGCTACGTGCTGTTCGACCAGCCGAGCTTCAGTGTGTCGAGCGGAACGAACAGCGCCATGAGCCTGCTCGTTGGCACATTCACGAGCCTGGCGAGCTCAGTCGCCGCTCGTTATGCGGGCGGTTTTGTTGACTTCGTACAGCTCCAGACGGCCACCGAAGGCGCCCAGCTCGGCGACGTCCTCTCGATGGGTGGCGCGCAACTGGCTATCGGCAAGCAAGTCTCGAACCGGATGTTCATGTCGCTGACAACGGGCCTGTGCCAGTTCGTCCCATCGTCGACCGCCGGCGGGCCGTCGATATTCTCCAGTATTGGTGTGAAGCTCGAGTACCTGTTTGGACGCGCGAATAACAGCGGGATGTCGGCCGCCTACGAGCCCTCGTTCGACAAATTGGTGTGTGGCATTGGCGAACGGGGTTTCAGCACGACGAAAAAACAGGTGGGCTTCGACTTCTTCCGGATCTGGCGCCGCTGATTCAACGAATCCTGCTGGTCGTAAATCCCAAGTCGCGCCGCGGACTGCGGCATCGCGCCAAGGCTCTACACGCGCTCGTTGACGCCAATGTCGAAGTGCGTGAGGTGCTCACGTCGCATCCGGGGCACGCGAGGGACGTGTTGCGGGCATTTAATGAAGTGTGGGATGCCGTGTTTGTCCTGGGAGGCGACGGCACCGTCAGCGAGGTGGTGGGCGCGATGGCCCACTCCGGAGTACCTATCGGCGTGCTGCCCGGAGGAACGGGCAACCTCGTGGCCAGTGTCCTCGGCGTGCCGCGAAACATCACGAGTGCGGTCCGCGCAGTGCTCACGGGCGAACGCCGCACCTTCGACCTGGGACGCCTGCCTGACGGGCGATACTTCACGTTTGCCGCCGGCGTGGGCGTTGACGTCGCGATGGTGCAGCGCACATCGATCGGCGGGAAGCGCCATCTCGGGATGGTTTCCTACGCGATGACGGCAACGCGCGCCGCGTTCAGGGGCGACATGATCAACATCACGGTGGATGTTGATGGAAAACCCATTAAGGCGCGCGCGGTCCTCGCGATGGTCGCCAACGCGGGGTCGATCCTTGGTGGGCGGTTCTCGATCGGGCCAGACGTGAGGCCTGACGACGGTGAACTGGACCTGTGCATTTACCTGCCGCAACACCCGCGCGAAGTGTTCGCGGTCGTCTGGAAATTGTTGCGTCGTGATTTCAGGCCGGATCCGTTGATGCAATTTGTGCGCGGCCGCACGTTCCGGCTCGAGAGCGAATCACCGGTGCCGGTCCAGGCGGACGGAGATATTGTGGGTGAGACTCCGATTGTGATCACGGTGGCGCCGAAGGCCGTTGAGTTTCTGGTGCCGGCCCTTAGTTCGAGGCTCATTTCCGGGAACTGGTGACGTCGTCGGAGGTCGGATGTCAGATGTCAGATGTCAGATGTCGGACAACTGCGGGGCGATGGACACGAATCTCTTGGAAATCCGTTCTGCAGCTTATCCGACATCTGACATCCGACATCCGGGTACGCTGCCAAACGTGTTGAATCCCGAATAAGCTTACAGAACGCCTGGAGGTCGGATGACTGATTTAAAGGAAAAAGACGGAATGCAATGCCGCGCGTGCGGCAACGAGGAACGCGCGTCCGAGGGTTATCCGTGCCACGGCTGCGGCACCTTCATTTGCCAGGTCTGTTCCATGAAAGGGGTGACGTTGTGCCGCCGGTGCTCCAACCGGGCATCGACAAACGCGCCGGCCAGCGGGTGAACGCCGCCGACTTCAGGCCACTCGGCCTCATGGTGGGCCACGCCACCGACGCCGAGGGAGGAACTGGAGTGACCGTGGTGCGCCACGAGGATGGAAGGTGGCGCGGTGG
>DATMBT010000531.1:0-2353 GCA_035559475.1 Gemmatimonadaceae bacterium | reverse complement strand
CGGTTGCGCTCCCGGTACTCCGGCATCGCGTGCTCGTGAACTACCAGGCGGAAGCCGACCGGATCGACCCGGACCACGTGGTCGCGCGGCTCCTGGAAGCGGTTCGGCCGTGAGCGGGTGACGTCGGTGCTGTCCGCCGATATCGTCACCGCCATTGATGACCTCGAACTTGCCGCGAGGCTGGTAGTCGAGGGCCTCCGCGCCGGTTCGCATCGAAGCCCGTTTCACGGATACAGCTCCGAGTTTCAGCAGCATCGGCCCTATCGCGCCGGAGATGACCTGAAGTACCTGGACTGGAAGCTGCTCGCGCGGACGGATCGCCTGTACACGCGTCAGTTCAGGGAGACCACCAGCATGTCGGTGATGCTGGTGCTCGATGGCAGTGCTTCGATGGCGTTTCCCGAGAGCGGCGTCACGAAGTGGCGTTATGCAACCGTGCTGGCGGCTTCACTGGCTCACCTGGTCGTGTCCCAGGGTGATGCGGTGGGCCTGCTGGCGATCACGAGCGACCGCCGGACGTACCTGCCGGCCAGGGGAGGGCGGCCACACCTGCGTTCACTCATGGCGCTCATGGATCGCATGACGCCTGAGGGCACCTGGTCGCCTGCGCGAGGCATCGCGCGCGGTGCCGAGCTCCTGAAGCGGCGTGGCGTTGTCATTGTGCTGTCGGATTTTCAGGACGCGGAAGCCGAAACCCACCGGGAACTGCGCCGCGTGGCGAGCCACGGTCACGACGTCGCGATGCTGCAGGTCGTCGCGCCTGACGAGGCAACGTTTCCGTATCGTGGCGACCTGGACTTCGAGGACCTGGAAACTGGCGAACGCCGGCTGCTCGACGCAGGATCGATTGCGACCGGCTATCGGCAGGCGTTCGATGACTTCCTCAACAGGTCACGCGACAATGCCGTGCGCGATCGCGTGGACTACGCGCTCATGCGAACGGATGCACCGCCCGGTGTCGCCCTGCGCGACTTCCTCATGAAGCGCGGAGCGAAACCCGGAACGCACCACACCGGTGCACGGGAGGCGCGATGAGCTGGCTGAATCCAATCGCGTTCCTCGGGCTCTTTGCGCTCGCGGTGCCGATCCTGGCCCACCTGTTCGGCCGGCGTGTTGCCCGGCGACAGGTATTTCCCAGCCTGCGATTGCTGCGTGACGCGCGCCCCACACCGGCCACGCGCAGCAGGCCAAGCGACGTCCTGCTGCTCGTGGTTCGCTGCGCTGTTCTGGCAGCGGCAGTCCTGGCGCTCGCACAACCTCGCTGGTCGGTCGGCAGGCGATCCGCAGAGTCGCCTGTGCGCGCGATACTCGTGGATACGAGCACCAGCATGGACCGCCTCACGAGTGATGGCACTTCCGCGCGACAGCGAGCGGCGACACTCGCAAAGGCCCTCCTCGACTCCGCTCGCGAAGGCATCATCGTCGAGACGGGACGACCGGGCGCGGACATCGCGGGAGCGTCGTCGTGGCTCGGCGCCCGTTCGGGGCTTCGCGAACTGGTCGTCGTGTCCGACTTCCAGTCTGGCGCCGTAACGGATGGCGACTTTGCCAAGGTGCCGTCGGGGATTGGCACGAAGCTGATTCGCGTCGCTGCTGAAGGATTGCCGGCAATCGTCAACGCAACAGGCGTGCAGGTTGCCACCGATTCAACAGGCACGAAAGCGGCGTGGGCGGTGGTGAGCGACACCGGCCTTTCGGTTACCGTGCTTGTCGCGGACAAAGATCGCGACGCGGCGGGAGCATCGATCGCCGCCATTCGGGCGATCGCCCCTCGCCCACCCGGTGTGAGCCGGCGGGTCGCGGTCGTGTTCCCCGGTCATGCTTCGCGCGATTCAATGGTCAGACAAGCCACGCGATTGGATAGCGCGTGGCAGGGCGACTTCATGGTTTCGTTGCGGCGCAATGCGCTTCTCGCCTCGGCCAGCGAAAGCGCGGATCTGACGCCGGCATGCGAATCCGCAGGTGTGCCGGTTGCGCGGAACTCTCGTGGTGAGGTCGTGGCCTCCGTTGCTGCGGCCTCAGGGTCGGCGTACGACGTTCTGGTGTTCGCGTGCGTGGACGTCGGCACGGTTCCGGGCACCGCGCTCCTGCATGCGACGGAGTCAGCTATCGCGCCGGTACAGCTTTGGCGCGAGATGGAACCTACCGTCGTGCCTGACGAGGTACTGCAGCGCTGGGAACGTCCCGCGGTGGAACAGTCGCCTAACGGCCAGGACGACACTTCACCCGACGGTCGGTGGCTGTGGCTTCTCGCGATCGCGCTGCTCATGCTGGAGGAGTTGCTGAAGCGTCGGTCGCGGTCCACGGTTGTTCCCGCTTCCAGTGAGGTCAAGCGTGAACGCGTGGCCTGAGT
>DATMBT010000530.1:0-2559 GCA_035559475.1 Gemmatimonadaceae bacterium | reverse complement strand
GCCCTTCCCTCCCTGAAGCGGAACGCCTCGGGTGGAAGGTCGCCACCGCCAGATCCGGGCTCACGAGCACCCTCCGGCAATTTCACACTCCACGTGGGCGACACGGCGCCCGCGACCAACGTGCGATTGGAGTCGTTCGCAACTTCGAACACGTCGACCACGCGACGGACACCGCTTGCTTCTGGTGGTGCAATCACGACGTGCCGTGCGCGAACCGACAGCGGAAACGCCGCCGAGGTGGTGTCGTACACGCTGACGTCGCCGTCCGGACTCGTTACCGCGGCTTCGCGGAGCGGCGTCGTGAAATAGGCGACCCCCGAGTAACGAGCCGAGATGATGTACATCGACCGCGGACTATCGAGCCGGTATCGGAATCGATAGGCGCCGTTGACCGACGTGCGAACAGAATCGACGGGCCCTGACGAGTCGGCGGAGATGCGATGCAACACGACCATCTGCCCGCTGACCGGGTCAGGTGAGTCAGCGCTCCCGCGCATAACGCGGCCGGCAACGGTTCGGAGTTCGCCCGCGACACCCTGAGTGCCGGTCGCGGGGGGCAGCGGTCCCTGCGCGAGCACGCCTTCAGGTGTCACCGAGAGCAGCAGCCACAGCGCCAGGACGACAGGGCCAAACCCCTCTGGCCTCCGATCTCTGGCTTCTGACCTGAAGTTCAAATGTTGAACTTCCCGAAATCTTCGGGACGCAGGTTCGACAGGTAGCGCTGGAGTTGCTCCGCGGTCATGTCCTCGGTGCTCTGCACCGGCGGCGTTTCGGGGACCACGCCTTCGTCGGGCTCCGCGTCTTCCACGGCCACCAGCAGCGCCTCGTCGGCGTAGATCGGCGCCGGAAAGCGAAGTGCGATCGCGATGCTGTCCGATGGTCGTGCATCGACATGCACGACTTCACCGCCACGGACGATGTGCATCTCGGCAAAGTAGGTGCCTTTCGCCACGCGCGTGATCTGGACGCGTCGCAGTTCGCCGCCCAGCCCGGCGATGAGGCTCTTGCACAGGTCGTGCGTGAGCGGCCGTTCCTTTCGGACGTTGTTGATCTCCATGAGGATCGAATCCGCTTCCGCCGACCCGATCCAGATGGGCAGCAGACGTTCGCCGCCCTTTTCCTGGAGGATCACCACATGGGCATTCGACACACCGTCGATTGCCAGCCGCACTACCTGTACTTCGACCATCGCGCTCACCGCCGTGGACGACTCCTGTACTATCGCACGGCGCGCCGCAGATCGCCAACCTTGTCGGTACGCTCCCATGAGAACCTTGTCATGGCGCGCTTCCCGTTTCCGACTCGCTCCGGTGCACGTCCGAAATGACCGTATGAGGAAGTGGACGAGAAGATCGGCTTGCGGAGATCGAGCGAGGAAATAATTGCGCCCGGTGTGAGGTCGAACACATCGCGAATGGCGCGCGTGATGGAGTCATCAGCGACCTGCCCCGTACCGAACGTCTCGACCATGATCGAGACCGGTTCGCGCACGCCAATCGCGTACGCGAGCTGAACCTCACACCGCTTCGCGAGACCCGCGGCCACGATGTTCTTCGCTACCCATCGCGCGGCATAACACGCCGATCGATCGACTTTCGTCGGGTCCTTGCCGCTGAACGCACCGCCGCCGTGACGGCCCATGCCGCCATACGTGTCGACGATGATCTTGCGCCCGGTAAGCCCCGCATCGCCCTGTGGTCCGCCCGTCACGAAGCGTCCCGTGGGATTGATGTGATACGTGGGCTTCTTCTTTCGCCACTCCGTCGGGATGACCGGCTCGATGACTTCAGCGATCACGTCGCGCTTGATGCGCGTCGCGGAGACTTTCTCGTCGTGCTGCGTCGAAACGACCACCGTGTCCACCGCGATCGGCCTGTCGCCCTCGTATGCAACGGTGACCTGCGCCTTCCCGTCCGGACGGAGCCACTTGAGTTCTCCCGAATGGCGCAGCTCGGCCAGCCTCTTCGTCAGGCGATGCGCCAGGAGGATTGGCGCAGGCATGAGGTCTTCGGTCTCGTCAGTCGCATAACCGAACATCATGCCCTGGTCACCCACGCCACCGGTGTCGACGCCCATCGCGATGTCACCGGATTGCTTGTCGATCGTGCTCATGACCGCACACGTCTGGCTGTCGAAGCCATAGGCGGCATCGGTGTAGCCAATGCGATGAATCGTCTGCCGCACGACCGATGGAAGGTCAACCCAGGTCGACGTCGTGATTTCGCCGGCAATGACGGCAAGTCCGGTGGTGACCAGCGTTTCGCACGCGACGCGCGCGGTCGGGTCCTCACCGATGATGGCGTCGAGAACGGCGTCCGAAATAGCGTCGGCGACCTTGTCAGGATGGCCTTCGGTTACGGATTCGGAGGTGAACAGATGGACAGGAGGCACGGTAGGGTAGTGGGGTTGTCGTTGGGATTGCCGGGAAACGTAAGGTGTCGCGGGATGAACACAAAGTTGATTGCTGGTTGCTGGTTGCTGGTTGCTTGTTGCTAGTACTGGTACTGGGTGCTGGTGCTGGTGCTGGTCGCAAGCTCCAGCACGCAGCACCAGGACCAG
>DATMBT010000529.1:0-4470 GCA_035559475.1 Gemmatimonadaceae bacterium | reverse complement strand
TTCTGTACGAAGGCCGCCGATAATGGCATTCGCTCTTCGCTGTTCATCTTCGATGAAAGTGTCAACACGCTGTTCAGCCGGCTCGATGGCCTGAGTATCGACATGAGGGGCCATGTAGCGGCTGGCCGCGTTTCGGTGACGCAGGTAGACCCCGCTGAGCTGTCCCCCGGACATTTCGTTCACTCGATTCGGCAGGCAGTAGAAAAGGATGGGTCGACGATCGTGGTGATCGACAGCCTGAACGGGTACCTCAACTCCATGCCTGACGAGAAGTTCCTGGTGATCCAGCTTCACGAGCTGCTCACCTACCTCGGCCAGCAAGGAGTGGCTACGGTGCTGATCGCCGCGCATCATGGCCTCATCAGCAGCAATATGAGCGCCCCTGTGGATGCGAGCTACCTGGCCGACTCGGTGGTCCTCATGCGCTATTTCGAACTGGACGGCGAAGTGCGGCAGGCGATTTCCGTGGTGAAGATGCGCGGCGGAGCGCACGAACGGACCATCCGTGAGTTCAAGATGCGCGACGGACAGATCACGGTGGGCGAGCCGCTCCGCGACTATCGGGGCGTGCTGAGCGGCGTGCCGGAGAAGAACAGAGCATCGTGAGTCACGTTGCCGACGACCGCCTGGAGCGCAGGCTCCTGATCCTTGCGCCGATCGGGAAGGACGCAACCCTGGTCGAATCAATGCTGCGCGCAGAGTCGATCGAGTGCATGTCATGCCCTGACGTTTCCAGCCTGCTGCGCGAACTCGATCGCGGCGGGGCCGCGCTACTGGTTGCAGAGGAAGCGTTGAACGATGCCGATGTCACACTGCAGGCCGTGATTGCCAGGCAGCCGGCGTGGTCGGACATCCCGGTCCTCCTGCTCACGCGTCCCGGCGCCGACTCGTCGTTCGTGGAGCGGGCCACTGGGTACCTGGGGAACGTCACGCTGCTCGAACGCCCCGTGCGTGTCGTCGCACTCGCCAGCGCGATTCGCAGCGCGCTTCGTGCGCGTGCCCGACAGTATCAAACGCGAGCCTACCTGCAGGAGCGGGAACTCGCCGACCAGCGCAAGGATGATTTCCTGGCCACCCTCGCGCACGAGTTGCGCAATCCGCTCGCGCCAATCCGGAACTGGGTCAACGTGGCGCGTCTCTCCGGGTCCGACGATCCCGGACCCAAGTTCTGGGACATGATGGACCGCCAGGTCAGCCACATGGTCCGCCTCGTGGATGACCTGATGGAGCTCTCCCGCATAACGAGGGGCAAGATCGAGCTGCGGCAGGAACCCGTTGAACTCGCAACGGTGATCGCCGCGGCCGTGGAAGCCAGCCGTCCGCTCATCGAGTCCGCCGGTCATACGCTCGCGATCCACGTGCCCGAGGAGCCAGTCGTCGTCAGGGCGGATGCGGTGCGACTCGCGCAGGTTTTCGCGAACCTGCTCAACAACGCGGTCAAGTACACCGATGCCGGGGGGTGCATCACCCTCACCCTGGTGCGCGAGCAACACCAGGCGGTCGTGACCGTGACGGACACGGGCATCGGCATTTCGTCCGCGGCCATTCCCCGGGTTTTCGACATGTTCGTGCAGGGCGATGGCGACCGTCGCACGCAAAGTGGCCTCGGCATCGGCCTGACGCTGGTGCGCAGCCTTGTCGAAATGCACGGAGGAAAGGTTGAAGCGCAGAGCGAGGGCGAAGGGAGAGGAAGCAGGTTTGTCGTGAGCCTGCCGACGACCCTGAGCATGCCGGCAAATCACGACGCTGACGTTCCCGGTGTCCCGAAGGTCCGGTCGATGACGCGGGTCCTCGTGGTGGACGACAACCACGATGCCGCAGATAGCCTGGGCGCGTTGCTCAGGATGTTGGGGGCGGACGTACGCGTGGCACACGATGGCGAAACGGCGCTCGAGGTCTTCAGCACATTCCATCCAGCCGTCGTGTTCCTCGACCTCGGAATGCCCGGCATGGACGGTTTCGAGACTGCACAAGGCATTCGATCGCGCCCTGATTCGCGTGACGTCGTCCTCATCGCGCTCACCGGCTGGGGTCAGGACCGTGACCGGCGCCGCACCGAAGCGGCCGGATTCGACCGGCATCTTGCCAAGCCGGCCGATCTCGAGACGCTGCAGGAAGTGCTTTTGTCCGCCGCGAACCGAGCTGGTGCTGCCGCGGCGACACCCACCGGAGTGTAATCGCGTTTCGGCACGTCGGCGCGCCGTTCATCACTGTGTTTCAGGGAGGGCGGTATTCGCCGTGTCCTTCGGTAAGCGCACGGATCGTGAACCATCCCTTCTCCACGACAGTGACGCGCCGCGTCACGCAGCCCGACGAGGTTTTCATGTTGAAGCGACTCGCACGGCACGCACGGCCAGGATTCCTGCTCCTCTTCACGTTCGCCGCGGGACTTTCGGTAGCCTGTTCAGACAGTCCGACGGAATCCGAAGACTCACCCCTCGCGGGCCTCTCCCAGCGCGATGCCGCCGACAGCGTCGGCAATCCGTTGCCGCCGCCCCCCGCCAATCCGACACCGGGGAGTTTCCATGGAACCGTGTTAGGCCCGTCTCAGCCGGGGAGCGGGAACGACTCGCTTGCGACCGCGCCGCGCGTCGCCGGTGCGGTGGTTATCGCGTACCCCGTCACGGGCGGCACAGAAGCTAATCCGACGCTTGGCGCCGCGGCGGCGACGGTCACGACTGGCGCTGACGGCAAGTTCCAGCTTCCAACGCTGGCGGGCGGCACATACGTCGTCACGTTCACTCCGCCCGCGAACAGCATTTACGGCGGCGTCTGGGTGACAGCTGCAACGTCAGCGAACAGCAACGATCATCCTTGGTGGGTCATTCTCTGGAAGAAGTAGGGTGGTCCTGAATGCCAGGTTCCTGAAAAGCATGAACCACAGAGGACACAGGGGCGCACAGGGGAAACCCGTTAGGCCAAAACCACGGTCTCAGTGTACCCAGTGTACCCCTGTCTCCCCTGTGGTTAAAGCTTTTCCAGCACTCAGAATCGACGGAGCCATTCGCCGCCAGACCTCCAGCATGGATCAGCACGTTGCCCTAAATTGGGCGCATGGTAGCGCGGACTGTTCTTGCCCTGGGCGCGGTTGTCGCGGTTGCGTGGACGATCGGGTACGCGCGCGGATCGCGCGCTGAGCGCCAGATCCCTGACGCCTGCGGAGACTCCTCCGCGATTTCGCTGCAGCCGCTGACGCCAGCACGCGGTGCGCTGTTTCAGGTTCGTGTGTCCGGGACGCCGGCGGGCGCGCACCTCACCGGAGTTGTCGCGGGCGAGCCTCTCCATTTCGCGACAGACTCCGCCGCCAGCGTCTCGCTGGCGGCGATTCCAATCGACGGGCCCGACTCGCTGGAAATTGTCGTGCGCTGCACCACGGACGGCGCCAGCGATTCGCTTACGGCCCGCATCGCCACCACCAGCGGCAACTATCCCATCGAACGACTGCGCGTCGCGCCCGCGTTCGGCCGTCCGCCTGACTCGGCCACTGCTGCGCGCATCGCGCGCGAGTCGAAGCGGGCCGTGGACGTGGCCACGCAGGCGCATGCGACGCCGCGGCTGTGGCAGGAACCGTTCGCCGTACCGCGCGAAGCCCGCATAACGAGTGGCTTCGGTGGCGGGAGGGAGTTCAATGGCACCATCACGTCACGCCACATGGGAACGGATTTCGCGGGCGCCACGGGCTCCCCGGTGCGCGCGGCGAATCGTGGCGTGGTGCGCATCGTCGATGCCTTCTTCTACGGCGGCAATGTGGTGTACCTGGACCACGGGGCGGGACTGACCAGCGCGTACCTCCACCTGTCGGAGCAGCTCGTCGCCGCCGGTGATACCGTCCAGCGCGGCCAGACGATCGGCCGCGTCGGCGCGACCGGCCGAGTCACGGGGCCCCACCTGCACTTCATCGTGCGGTACGGCGCCGTGACGGTGGATCCGCTGTCGCTCTTTGCGGTGGCCGGTGACTCGTCAGGCAGGGGTGGATGAACCGGGGTCACCGGCGCGTCTGCCTGATTCTTCCTCGGCGTCCCCTGCGTCCTCTGCGTTCAAAGTGTTTACGGAAGTTTTTGGGGCCTGCTGATAACGGTCGGGTGCGAACCGGGACGCGAGCAAACCCGTTGCCGCGTTCACATCAATGGACTCCACAAGAACTCCTTCCTCCCCATACGGCAGGAACGAGTGACATCGTCCTGACGGGTCGATAAGGCTCGTGGCCGCTTCCTGGAAGCGCAGCGCGTAATTCACGCTCGCGAACCAGATCGAGTTCTCGATGCTGCGCATCATCATTGCCTTTTCGTAATACGGATTGTTCGCGGCACCCCACGCTGTGAGCCGAAGGCCCTTCTGTTCGTTCCCCGTATGCTGCGGATGAAAGACGATCTTCGCGCCGCGCACGGCCGCCCATCGAACGGTTTCGGGATACCGCCAGCCTTCGTGGCAGGTGACGACGCCGAACTTCACGTCGTTGACCTCGAAGAG
>DATMBT010000528.1:0-4367 GCA_035559475.1 Gemmatimonadaceae bacterium | reverse complement strand
ACGCTCTTAGAGTTAGTCCTGCCGAATCACCGCCACCGGGTCCATCCTCATTGCCCGCCTCGCAGGTAGCCACGAGGCAACTACCGTCGCCACTCCCAGGACGGTCGGGACCATAACGAGGGTCGGCACGTCGAATGGCGTGACCCCGAAGAGCAGCTTGGAGAGGAACTGCCCGAGCAGTATCGACAGCGTCAGGCCCACGAGTAATCCGATCGCGGCCAGTCGTCCGCCCTGGAGGAAAATCATCCGCCGGATTTCGCTGGGCGCCGCGCCAAGTGCCAGGCGAACGCCGATCTCCCGCTGACGCTGCGTGACTGCATACGCCATGACTCCGTACACGCCGAGGGCGGCGAGGAAAAGCGCTGCGCCGGCAAAAATGCCGACCAGTGTCGCGTAGAGACGCGGCAGCGCAACCGAGCTTCCGATGCGCTCCTCGACTGGCTGCATCGCCGAGACCGGAATGAGCGGATCGACCTCTTTGAGTGACTGGGCGAACGCGCGCGTTGCGGCCGCCAGGTCTCGCGAGGGCTCGATCACAACAAACACGCCCCGCGCCGGACGTTGCGTGATGGGAACGAAAATCTCGGGCTTGAAAGGCGCGTTCGCGCCGTCCGCGCGTCCCGTCGCCACGACGCCGACGATCGTGAGGCGCGGGGCGTTAGGCGCCGAACCGCGAAGGAGCATCCGACCAATTGGGTCGTTGCCGGGGAAAAATCGCTCGGCCGCGTACTCATTGAGGATGCCGACCAGGTCAGTTCCCTGGCGGTCGTCGGCCGTGAACTGGCGCCCAGCGACGAGGCGCATGTGCATTGCTTTCAGATAGCCCGGCGTGACCGAGCGAATCCACAACGACGGTGGGAGACTCGGATTGGCGGGCTCGCCGACCGGAATCGGCGCGATATCCTGGTCACCGCCGATCGATAGCACCGGCAGGTCCGTGATCTCGGCGCTCCGAATCGCCGGGTTCTGTCGGAGACGCGTGAGCAGGTTCTCCATCCCCACTTCCAGGGCCTGCGCGTTCTGGTATCGTGCTCCCGGGAAAGTCACTGCCGTGAGCGCGACCCCGTCTGCACGAAACCCAAGATCGACCCGCTGCATCTTCGCGAAGCTCCGCATGAGCAGTCCGGCGCCCACGAGCAGCATGACGGCCATCGCCAGTTGGACGACAACCAGTGCACGACGCGTGTTCGTCGTCGATCGGCTCGTCCCCTCGCGGCCGCTACGCACTGACTGCGCGAGCACCGAGCGCACCGACTGCAGCGCCGGGAAGACTCCGAAAAGGGCAGCCGAAAGGATCGTCAGGCTGAAGGCGAACAGCAGCACCGTGAAGTCGACGCCGATATCCTGGACACGGCGAACATCATCCGGCACCAGCGTAGCCAACACTCCGCTTCCAGCGATGCCGAGTCCGACGCCGATAACACCGCCGATTGTCGCGAGCAAGGCGCTTTCCGTGAGCAGCTGGCGAACCAGCCGGCCGCGGCGAGCGCCTAACGCGGCCCGCAGGCCGATCTCGGGCGCACGGGTCGCAGCGCGGCCGAGGAGAAGATTCGCGAGGTTCACGCATCCGATCAGCAGCACGAGTCCCACCGCAATGCTCAACGTCACGATCGCCGGGCGTGACGGGCCAACGAGTTGTTCGTGAAGCGGTACCAGCCAGGAACCGACCTTTGCGTTCGTCTGCGGAAACTCCTGCGCCAGCCTGGCGTGGATGACGTCGAGATCCGCCTGTGCGGCGCTCAGGCTCACGCCAGGTTTCATGCGGCCGATGGCGCGCAAGTTGATGCATCCGCGGCCGCACGTGCTGTTGGACGGCCGCCGTATCGCGCGGAAGATCTCCGGAGTGAACGCCTGGACGGGCGCGCGAAATCCCGGAGACAGAACCCCGACGACGGTCCACGAAGTGCCGTTGAGGGTGATCGGCCGTCCGAGGACCGACGAATCGGATCCGAATCGACGCGTCCAGAGCGCGTTGCTGAGCACGACGACGGGAGGCGCAGCTTCGTCGTCGTCAGCCGGCACGATGAGCCGGCCCAGTGTCGGTCTGGCGCCTAACAACGAGAAGAAATTGCCGCCAACCGTCATGCCCGTCAGGGATTCCGGGTCGCCGGACCCGGTGAGGTCCGGACCCCAGCCCAGGTAGGAAGCCATCGCCGAGAAGGTCCGGTTACCGTCGCGAAGGTCGATAAAGTCCGGCGGCGCCAGCCACTCCGGCTCCGAACGACCGAGTGCGCGATGGTCGGTCCACACCTGGACGAGTTGCTCCGGATTGGGATAGGGCAAAGGACGAAGCAGCACTGACCTGGCGACGCTGAAGATTGCCGTGTTGGCGCCGATTCCGATGGCGAGCGTCAGCACAGCGACGATCGCGAACGCCGGCGACCGGCGGAGCATGCGGAAACCAATGCGCAGATCCTGCTTCAGCTCTCCCATCCATTCCCGGGAGCGTTGGCGTTGGACCGCTCGATCGTGAATCTCCGTCACCTCGGACTCGATTTCCATGAGATCCCCGAACGCTTCGAGCGCGGCCTCGCGAGCCGCCTCTGGTGACATTCCACCGGCTTCGAATTCCTTCGCCCGCAGCTCGAGGTGAAGCGCGATCTCGCGCTCGACGTCTTTCCTGCTTCGGCTGCGCGACTCGATCCGGACGACGCGACGCATCGTCACCCCCCGCTCCGTGATGTGGCGAGCGCGGTGTTCATGATCCGCGCGTACTCCCGCCATCTCGCAAGCTCGGCGGCGAGCTGCTTTCGCCCGGCGGGTGTGAGGCGATAGAATTTCGCCTCGCGATTGGTGTCAGTGATGCCCCACTCCTCGGCGAGGAAGCCTTTCGCTTGAAGCCGATGCAACGCCGGGTACAGCGCGCCTTCGCGAACGTTGAGTCCTTCCCTGGTGGAGACCCGAATCCAGCGGGCGACCGCGTACCCGTGCATCGGGCCCCAGCTGAGCGCCTTGAGCAGGAGCAGGTCGAGCGATCCAGTGAAGAGGTCCGAGCCGGCCACGTTGTGTCCTCGCCGAAGTCGCTCGATACATAACTCACTAAGGGGTAGCTGCAAAGGGGGTAGGGGTGGAACGCCCGTCGGACGCGACCACCGGACGCGGCCCAACTCGAGGTTGCGCAGCCCTTCGATGCGCCAGACCTGGGGTGCGTCGGATCGATCTGGCGGACGTGGCATACAGGATATACGTATCAGGGCCGCGCGCGGTGGCACGCTGTCCTGCACAGCGGACAGGTCGTTAGGCCGCACGAACCGATCGATGCCCGAAGGGTCACTCCGGCAACACCCATGAGCGAATTCAGCGAGAGCTACCACCTCCGCAGCGAGCGTGCCGAGGACGCCATTGAGCTTCTGCGGCGCGTCAAGCGCCGGGGCTACGTTTACCAGCCCGCCAACGGCTGGGTCTCATTTGTTGCGGAGGATGGCGACTTCGAGCCGGACGAGCGAATCGTTGCTGCCGCCAGTCAGCCGCTCTTGCACTTCGTCTCGGCCGAGGACCACGGATGGAGCTTCACGCTTTTCGAGCGTGGCAAGGAAGTCAGCAGCTACGGCTGCGAGTGGGAAAACGACGTCACAGCCGACGACTCCGAATACTCGCGCGAGGCGCTCCAGCGGCTGGTTCCTTCAGCAGATCCCGAGCTGCTCGATGAACTCGAGCGTCGGTTCCACCCGAAGGAAATTGACGAGCTTCTCGAGCTCAACCTTCCCAGGCTTTTTGCTCAGGCCCTCGGTCTGGAGCACTACGAGTGGCTTTCCTACGACTACATCGCAAGCGATTCCCCGGACGACCATCCTGACGTGACCGAGGTGACATGAGCAAGGAAAAGGGAGGGCCCGAGGTCAGCCTCGCGCCCGGAATGGGTTCGCGACCGTAGCCGGCCGCCTTCGAGATGCGCTCCCACCCCGGACCGCCAGGACGCACTCTCGCGTAGAACGAGCGCAGGACGCTGTCGGGCTCGGGGTTTGTCGCGAACGTCACCACTAGCCACACCACCGTCGTGGGGTAGGGCTGGAACGCCCGTCGGACGCGACCACCGGATGCGCGACCAATCCACTTTCGACTCTCCAGCCCAGACCTGGCGCGTCAACGCAGCGATCGAAGAACAAGCGCGCGACATGCTGGCCATGCTCGCGAAGTGTCTGATCGCGGGGGAGTCCGCTCGCCGCGCCGAGCCCAGCTTCGATAGTTTTCCACCGTGACCAACCACAAACCCGCCGAGCTGCCCGTGCGCCTGTTCAAGGATGACGCGGCATGGGAAGCGTGGCTGGCCAAGCAGCACGCCAAGTCCGCCGGTCTGTGGCTGCGGATCGCCAAGGCAGCGTCGAACGTCAAATCGGTGTCGTACGCCGAGGCGCTCGACGTCGCGC
>DATMBT010000527.1:0-3115 GCA_035559475.1 Gemmatimonadaceae bacterium | reverse complement strand
CCGGTTTCGCCCTGACGTGGAGGTGCACGGCCGAGTTGTACATCTGCGCCAATGGCACATAGAAGAAGTTCCCGGGCTCCTGGCCCGGTGCACCTATGCGCGACTCGCCGGCAATACCAACCACCACGAACTCGCGCAGATATTGCCCCTGCCCCGTCGCGAACCGGCGCCCGACGACCTCGGTTCCGCCGAACAACGTGCGAGCCATGGTTTCATTCAGGATCGCAACACCTGGCGCGTCTGCGTGGTCGGCGTCGGTGAACTCACGTCCGCGCATGAGCGGGATCTGCATAACGCGAAAGAATCCCGGGGACACGCGGTTGAAGCTGCCATACAGGTTGGCTCCCGACGTCTCGATTCCCAACGGGCGTAGTGGACCCATCGTCGACCGTCCGCCGATGGGCAGTTTGGTGGCCCACGCGGCCGCCTCGACTCCCGGAAGCGCGGCGACGCGGTTCCGCACGTCGGCCTGAAAAACCATCCCGGCTTCACGCGACGTTCCGTTCAGCTCGAGATCGAGTGACGTGACCACCACGCCGTCCACGTTCCATTGGGGCCGGAGCGATCGCATGGTCTCGAGCGCCCGGGCGAAGATGGTCGTTGAAAACAGCAGGACGCAGGTAACCGCGACTTGCACACCCACGAGCACCGATCGCAAGCGGGCCCTGGTCCGCGAGTCGGTCCCACCAGTCTCGCGCAGAGAGGCGATGACGTCGAACCGCGTAGCCGTGAGCGCGGGCAACACATTGAAGGTGAAGGCGGCGCACAATGTCACGACGATTGCGAACGACGCGACTCGCCAGTCGAACCCGAGATCCGCGCCAAGCCGCCCGGGCACCGGGATCGGCGGAACGATGCCACCCAACAAACCGGTCGCCCAGACCGAGAACACGACGCCAACGACGCCGGCCATCACAAAAAGCGCCGAAACCTCGGTGACCAGCTGCCTGACGAGTCGCGCACGAGTGGCGCCGAGGGCCCGACGCACCGCCAGCTCGCGTTGCCGCTCGATCGCGCGCGCGAGCAGCACCGTGGCGACGTTCGCGCAGGCCATGGCGAGCGCGAGTCCCACGAGTACCAGGAGCACAGAGAGGAATGCGGCGACCGCACCGCGGACGGTGGCCGGCAGCGGCCCCCACGCGCTCACGTCGATCTGGTACGGCGGCAGGTCCCGCCGACCCGTGGTTTCCAGCTGCAACTGGTTGGCAACCTCCGACAGCCGTGACGTCGCAGTCACGATATCCACGTCCGCCGACAACCGGCCGAGTATTTCGATCGAGCTCGCGCCGGACGTCGACAGTGCTTCTGGAGTCGGCAGGCCTGGCACCGCGAGGCCGAGTGGAAGGAACACGTCGAGCAGGAGCGCGGTGTGGTGACCGGCGAATCCCTCGGGCAGGACACCAATCACTTCGAGCGGCACGCCATTGACGCGGGCCACTCTGCCGACGACGTCCGCTGCCCCATTGAAGTCGCGCTGCCAGGCCTCGTGCGTGATGACCACGACGGGCGCCACCGACGGCCACGCTGCCTCGTCAGGCGCAAACAGCCGACCACGCGCGGCGCGCACGCCCAGCAGGTCGAAGTAGTTCCCGGTCACGGCCAGTCCACCTCGCGCGACCGGCTCGCCGGTAGCCGCGATGGACGCTGACACCAGTGCGAGCGCGCCAAGATCCTCAACGACGGACCGTTCCCGTCGCAATCGAGCGAACACCTCCCAGGTCACGTCGCCGGTTTCATCACCGACAGCCCTGCTGATCTCGACTAATCGCTCCGGGCGTGTCACTCCCGGAACAGGTTTGAACAGGGCAGCGTTGATGATGCTGAACACGGCGCTGCTGGCCGCGATCCCTATCCCGAGGCTGAGGATGGCCGAGAGGGTGAACGCGGGACGCTTCGCAAAGGCACGGAGGGCAAAGCGGAGGTCCTGACGGAGGGTGTTCATCGTGGCCTCGGAATTAGCTCCCTCGAATAACGTCGGCGCTGTCGGTTGGTTTCGCTCGCACTGGTCGGATCCATACTTGCCGCGCGATCTTCCTGCGCCGAACATGTACCCAACCATTCACCTGCCCATTCATGCGTCGGTCCATCATTCTCGCCTTACTCCTCGTCACCAGTTCCCTCAGCGCCTTCGCGCAGGCGCCGGCCGACTCCATCCTCGCGCGCGGACTGGTGTTCCGAGGTATCGGACCGGCGCTGATGGGTGGGCGGATCACCGAAATCGCGGTGGCCGAACGTGGTCGACTGGGTACGGTGATCTACATCGCCGCGGCTACGGGCGGGCTCTGGCGATCCACGAATGCCGGCGTGTCGTGGACGTCGCTTTTTGACTCGGTCCGCGCGCCGTCGATTGGCGCGGTGGCGGTGGCACCCTCAAACGCGGACGTGATCTGGGTCGGCACTGGCGAGCCGCAGAACATGCGCAGCTCGTCCTGGGGAAACGGCGTATACAAGTCGATTGACGGTGGACGCACATGGTCCGCGCCAATGCTGCCGAAGTCACAGCACATCGGGCGCATCGTGATCGACCCACGCGACCCTAACGTGGTGTACGTCGCCGCCGTCGGTCCGCTCTGGGCGCCGGGCGGTGAACGCGGCCTGTTCAAGACGTCGGACGGGGGTAACACCTGGACAAACACAAAGGCCATCAGCCAGTTCACGGGATTCACCGAGGTCGTGATGGACCCGTTGAATCCCGACGTGTTGTACGCGGCGTCGTACCAGCGCGAGCGCCGCGCGTACAGCTTCCTGCCCGCCGGGCCCGAGACCGCGATCTGGAAAACCACGGACGGCGCGAAGACCTGGACGAAGCTGACTTCGGGTCTTCCGACGGGGGAACTCGGCCGGATTGGTCTCAGCGTCTGCCGGTCGAGGCCGAGCACCGTGTATGCGATCGTTCATTCTCGCGGGACTACGGGTGGGACGTTTCGCTCGGATGACGCGGGCGCCACGTGGCGGCAGACGAACAACGTGAACAGCACGGCGTGGTTTTACGGCCAGATCCGCTGCGATCCAACGGATCCCGATCACGTCATTCGTTTGGCCCCGAGCTCGCAGCAAAGCTGGGACGGTGGCCGCACGTATGTCGGATTCGCGGCCGCGGGCACGCACTCCGATC
>DATMBT010000526.1:0-2975 GCA_035559475.1 Gemmatimonadaceae bacterium | reverse complement strand
CACGCCCGCCATTGCGCCGGGCAACGTGAGCGCTCGCGCGACGAGCACCAGCAGCACCACGAGCAGCGCGGGCATGATGGCCATGCTCGCCTTTTCGATTCCGGACCGGAGTCCCTTCTGCAATACGACAGCACAGCTCAGGATGACCGCAGCCGTGGACATCATCTGCAGGAAGAATGATCTGGAGTTGAATCCGTCGTCAGGCGGCAGGATGGCGGCCGGGTTGATCACGGGGAAAACAGCTTTCGCCAGCCCGGCCAGGCCGAAGTACAGCACCCAGCCGACGACCGCCGTGTAATACGCCGTCGCCGCGCACACCACGAAGAAGAAAAACCAGCCCACCGCGCGGCCGAACGGCAGACCGCCAGCGGCGAACGCCCCGAGTGGCCCGCGACGCGTGTGCCTGCCTAACGCCCATTCGGCCATGAGCCCGGGGACGCCGATCCCGAGCGAGATGATGGTGTAGAGCACCACGAACGCAGCGCCACCGAACTTCCCGACCATGTACGGAAAGCGCCAGACGTTGCCGAGTCCGACGGCAACGCCGATCATCGTCATGAGCGTGGCGAACCGGGAGGTGAACGTCTCGCGCGCGGGTGATGTCATGCGCGTTCGCCGCGGGTGAGCTCCGCGAGGAGGTCGAGTGCGGTGTCGATGTCGTCGAGCGTGTTGTAGAAGTGCGGCGACAGGCGGATCACGGGACCGCGCGCTGAGGGCAGCACACCGCGCGCCCGCATCGCCTGCTCGATCGCGTGCGAGTCGTTGACGACAAAGGCGGTGTTGGCGGTCTTTCGGGCGAGATCGGTCGTACCGTGCTGCGTCAGGCCTCGCTCGCGACCGCCGTCGCGCAGTCGCGCCGCCAGTACTTCATGCCACGCGCGAATCTTCCCCACGCCGATGCCGGCGATCATTTCCATTCCCGCCCGCCCGATGTACGCGTTGATAATCGGCGGAGTCCCGCTGTCGAATCGGCTCGCGCCTGCCGACCAGGTGAGGCCCTTGATGTCGAATGAGAACGGATTTGAGCGGCCGAACCATCCGGTGACTGACGGCTCGAGCGAGTTCACGAGTTCCGGTCGCACATAGAGGAACGCAATCCCGGGAACACCCATCAGGTATTTGAGCGTGCCTGACGCGAGAAAATCGACGCCCGTTTCCCTCACATCGATCGGCTGCGTTCCGACTGTCTGGTATGCATCGGCAAAAACGAGCGCGTCGTGGGCGTGGGCGCGTTGGACGATCGCACTGAGGTCCTGCGTGAAGCCGTTCAGGAAGTAGCCGTGGCAAGCGGCGACGAGTGCGGTGTCGTCATCGATGGCCGCCTCGTACTCCGACGTCTCGATCACACCGTTGTGTTGTGCTACCCAGGACACCCGTGCGCCGCGGCGCTGCTGGGCCAGCCAGATGTGGCCGGTGGTCGGGAACTCAATTTCGCTGAGCACGACACGCCGACGCTTGCCCGAGAAATCAAGCGCGCTCGCCACGGCGCTCATCGCCTCGGACACGGAGCTGAAAACGGCGATGTCTTCTGGCGATGCGCCTATGAGAGCGGCGAATGCCACCTTTGCTAGCCGCACCTCCTCGATCCACGCCTCCCAATCCATCCCGGTGCGGTTCCACGACTCCAGGTACTGCTCGGCCGCCGCACGCGTGGCGTCGGTCTGCGGGCCCTGCGAGCAGTTGTTGAATGGGATACACGACGCCAGCAGCGGGATGCGGCGCCGCAGCGCGTCGATGTTGTAACCGGGTTCGGGCACCGGCATACGTTACGCGCCGGATTGCAGGCAGGCGATACCGGAGGCGTAACCCTCCTGCACTAGTGGCGGCATCGCCGCGCCTTCCTGGCCACCGTGCGCGTTAAGCTGATTCGCGGACGATCGTTGCAAGCTCCGCCCAACTCGTTACCGCCAGGTGCATCCCGGCCATGCCGGCATCGTGCTGTGGCGAGAACCAGATCGGGTGCATGCCCGCGGCGGTGGCACCATCGATGTCCGTTTCGAGACGATCGCCAACGAACCAGATCTCTTCACAAGGGAGGCCAAGAAGTCCAGCCGCGGCCTCGAAGATCAACGGGTTCGGCTTCCGGACCGCGTATTCCGCAGACGTGACATGAACCGGCAGCAGGTCAGCCAGGTCATGCTTTGAGAGTTCGTGACGGATCGTGGCCTGGCTGAACGAGGTGTTGCTGACGACGCCCATCCGGATGTGCGCGTCGTGAAACTCCTGCAGGGCTTCGCGAACGCCTGGCATCGCACGCGTCTTCACCGACGCATTCCAGAATTGCAGTTCGAGATCCGCCACTGACTCGTTGAATCGCGTGCCGCACGCGTCGTGAATCAATCGCGTGAGGGATGTCCACGGCGTTTCGATCTGAAACGTGTCGCGACGCTCAGAGACTTCAGCGGAGACGCGGTCGGCATGTCGCTCCAGGTGCGCCAGTTGCGCTTCGTCCGGTGGCGTGACCGCCCGTGACAGGAGCCACGCGCGACCGGCGCGCGTGTTGAACTCGACCTCCTCGACCAGCGTGCCACCGTAGTCGAAAAGGATTCCGCGAGGTTTCGTGGTCATTGCTCAAGCTACTCACGTCGTTGCTCAACCGGGACACCCCTGCCACCGGAACAGGAACTCCCACGGGCCTTCGGCTGAAACGTTCACTGTCGCGAAGCTCCCGCTTCGCAGAGCACGGTCTGGCCTACGGCCGCCCCTTTCGCCTAACGCTCCACGATCGCTGTTGCTCGGCAAGCATGGCGTCGCGATCGTTCGCCGACTTGATCCAGTCCTGGTACAACGGGTCCTTGACGAGGAATGACAGGTACCGCTGATACGTCGACGGATCCCTGCCGTTCAGGATCTCGAGCGTCGTCTTCAGTGCCGCATCCGAGAAGCCGGTCCAGATGTGTTTTCCGAGGGCCGCGTTGGCGAGGCGCGGGGCACCGATGTAGCCGGGCCAGTCCTTCCGCCTCGACACGGCGAAG
>DATMBT010000525.1:0-7435 GCA_035559475.1 Gemmatimonadaceae bacterium | reverse complement strand
ACCAGAATCATCCTGCTGAGTCCCATCGAACCCGCTGACACCCTGTCCCGGACGTGGAACCCGCCGGAACGGATGACAAGACTGGACACGACGGCAGCCAGGGCCCTGGTGAAGGCGCGTGCCGCGGGGAAAGACACCAGTGATGCGACGGGCTACTGCGAGCAATTCTGGCGCGTGAACATGCGCCTCTTCGTCAGCGACACGGTGCGCGCCAGCGCGATCAGGCCGGAGTGGTGCCAATGGCCAAACGAGTCACCCGCCAGAGTCGCCGATGCCGCCGGGCGTGCGCTGTCATCGTTAGGCCCGGCGATCGACCTGGGCGCGCGCGCGGTTGGCGTGAGCGTGCCGACGCTGGTGATCCATGGCAGGCAGGATCTGGTCGCAAATCCCGAGGGTGCCCGGGAATGGGCGCGGCGGATCAGCGGCGCACGGGTCCTCTGGCTGAGCAATGTGGGTCACCTGCCGCACCTGGAGGCGGGACAGATCGTTGCGGAGAGCATCAACGACTTCCTTGCGGGGCGATGGCCGCCGAGGGCAGGACCGCCATGATTGCAAATTGCTGAATGCAGAACGCAGAATGCAAAACATGCCTTTTCCCCGCCTCCGGCTCTGGCATCAAGCCTTATATTCTCTTTCCCCGGCAACCCCGAAGCAGGCGACGCGGATATGGCTGGCCACAGTAAATGGAAGCAGATCAAGCACTACAAGGCCGCAACGGACGCCAAGCGCGGCGCCCTGTTCACGAAGCTCATTCGTGAAATAACGGTCGCGGCCAAGCAGGGCGGCGGCGACCCCGGCGGGAACCCCCGGCTCCGCACCGCCATCGACGCCGCCAAGGCATCGTCCATGCCCAAGGACAACATCGAGCGGGCGATCAAGAAGGGCACCGGTGAGCTCGAGGGAGTGGAGTACGTCGAGGTCCTGTACGAGGCCTTCGCGCCGGGCGGAGTCGCCCTGATGATCCAGGCGCTCACCGACAACGCGACGCGGACGGTGGCCGATGTGCGCTTCAAGTTGTCACGCGCTGGCGGCAACATGGGCGCGACGAACTCGGTGTCCTGGATGTTCGAGCGGAAGGGCCAGATCTACCTCGACGCCAACCGATACAAGGAAGACCCGACACTGGAAGCAGCCCTCGAAGCCGGCGCGACCGATTTCGTTCGTGAGGACGACCAATACATCGTGAGCACCGACGTTCCGTCGTTCCACGTGGTCAAGTCGGAACTCGAGAAGAAGGGCATCGTCGCGACCGAGTCAGAAGTCGCATGGATCCCGAAGCAGACGGTGTCGGTCGCCGGGGCCGACGCCGAAGCGGTGTTGCGACTGATCGAGTCGCTCGACGAATTGGATGACGTGCAGAAGGTGGATGCCAACTTCGATATCGATGCCTCGGTGATGTCGAGCCTGCAATCGTGACTGGTGACTCGTGACTCGTGACTCGGCGACTTTGGCCTTTGGTCTTTGGTCTTTGGCCTGGTGCTAGTCCTCGGGATCGACCCTGGAACCGCGGTCACGGGCTACGGCCTGGTACGCGATGATCGCGACAAGGGCCCGGGGTCTCGCCAGACGGCGGGCATCGGGATGCGACTGGTCGAGTGCGGGGTCATCAGGACCAGGGCGCGTGATCCGCTGCCGGCCAGGCTGCGCGAAATCCACCAGGGCGTGTCGGAGTTGATCGCGCGCCATCGGCCGGACCACCTCGCCGTCGAGGACGTGTTCTACGCCCGCAACGTGCGCACGACACTCGCGTTAGGCCACGCGAGGGGCGTGGTGCTCCTGGCCGGCGAAACCGCGGGCCTGGGGATCCACGAGTACGCGCCGAGTGAAGTGAAGAAGGCAATCGTCGGCACGGGCAGTGCGACCAAGCAGCAGGTGCAGTTCATGCTGGCCCGCCTGCTGCGGCTCGCCGCTGCGCCGGAGCCGGCGGATGCGTCTGACGGTGTGGCGGCGGCAGTGACATTCATGCTGACGGCGCACACCGCCACCTTCGCGAAGTACCAGAACGGCGGCGCGACCGGGTCGCGACGCTCCGTATGATCTCCCAGGTCACGGGAAGGCTCGCGACGCGCGACGTCGAGCGCGTCGAAATCACCACCGCCGGCGGCGTGACGTACGAGCTGTCCATTCCGCTGGGGACGTTCGAGGCCCTGCCGCCGCGCGGTGATCCGGTCACGCTCTTCACCCACCTCGTAGTCCGCGACGACGAGTGGCTGCTCTACGGCTTCGGCTCGGCGCACGAACGGGCGGTGTTCCGCCGCCTCCTGGCCGCGACCGGCGTGGGCCCGGCATTGGCGTTAGGCATGCTGTCGCGGTTCAACGCCGAGCGCCTGGTGCGCGCCATCCGGGAGAAGGACGTGGACACGCTGCAGTCGGTGCCGCGCGTGGGGCGCAAGAAGGCGCAGCAGCTCGTGCTCGACCTCGCCGACAAGCTGGATGACCTCGCGGGCGACGGGGCACCGGGTGTGGTTCCGTCGGCTCCCGGCGCCGACCACGCGGTCCGTGCCCTGGTGTCCCTTGGTGTTGCGCCCGCTGATGCCGACAAGGCAGTCCGGGAGGCGATGGCCGATGGAGGTGGGAGCCGGGACCTGGCCAGCTTGATTCGCGATGCACTTGGGAGAACCCGAAAGTAGGCCAGAAGCCCGAAGCCAGAAGCGAAAAGCCAGAGGCCAAAGACCAAAGACGAAGTGGGTGCAGTGCCGAGTCACAAGTCACGAGTCACCAGTCACGATTCCCGATTCCCGATTCCCGCGATATGCCTTCGCTCAGAACCTCCACGTTTACCGAGAGTGTCATCCGGGAGATGACGCGCGTCGCGCAGCAGCACGGCGCCATCAACCTCGCGCAGGGCTTCCCGGATTTTCCGATGCCGGAACCCATGAAGGACGCCGCCGCGGCCGCAATCCACGGCGACGTGAATCAGTACGCCATTACGTGGGGTTCGCCGTCTCTCCGACTCGCGATCGCCGAGAAGTACCGCCGTTGGTACGACTTCCCGGTCGACACCCAGACGGAGATCACGGTGACCTGCGGGGCTACGGAGGCCATGGCCGCCGTATTCCTGGCACTCGTCGATCCTGACGACGAGGTGATCGTCTTCGAGCCGTTTTACGAGAACTACGGCCCCGATGCCATCCTTGCCGGCGCGAAGCCCGTCTTCGTTCCGCTCGAACCGCCCGACTGGCATTTCGACCCGGACCGGCTCGCGGCGGCGTTCACGTCGCGCACGAAGGCGATCATCGTCAACACGCCGCACAACCCGACCGGTCGCGTCTTCTCGCGCGACGAGCTCTCGACGATCGCGCGCCTGTGCATCGAGAACGATGTCTGGGCCTTCACGGACGAGATCTACGAGCACATTCGTTATGCGGGAAACCATCACCTGCTGGCGGGCTTTCCCGGCATGCGTGACCACACCGTCACCATTTCGGGTTTATCGAAGACGTTCAGTTGCACGGGCTGGCGCCTGGGCCACGTCATCGCCCCACCCGAGGAGTCGGTCGCCATCCGCAAGATCCACGACTTCCTGACGGTTGGCGCGCCGGCACCGCTGCAGGAGGCGGGCGCAGTCGGGCTGGCTTTCGGGCCGGAATACTACAACCAGATGGCCCTCGATTACCGCGAACGTCGTGAGCTGCTGTGCGCGGCGCTGCGCGAAGCCGGCTTCAAGTTCAGCGTGCCGGAAGGTGCCTATTACGTGCTCGCCGATTTTTCGGATCTCAGCAAGTCGAACGACCGTGAGTTTGCGCTATGGCTGGCGAAGGAAGCCGGAGTCGCCACGGTCCCCGGCTCGAGCTTCCACGCGACGCTCGGTCGCGGCACCAACTACACGCGATTCGCCTTCTGCAAGAAGAAGGAGACGCTCGAACGGGCGGCCGAACGGATCGTCGGCATCAGGAGCCTCGTTTGAACCACAGCGACTAGCAACGGCTTGCGAGGCTACGCTCGCCGCCTGAAGGCATACTGCGGCTCGGCCGGCGTGGTGGGCGAGGCCTCGAACGTCTTGTTGAGGCATTCGTTGGCGAATCTCTGCGCCGACATCGGTTTCGCGAAGTAGTAGCCCTGCCCCAGCGAGCAGCCCAGGACTCGCAAGCCCTCGCGCTGTTCGGGGCGTTCGATCCCCTCGGCGATCGTCTCGATCTGCATGGTCCGGCCCAGGGCGATGATGGCGCGCGCGAGCACGGGATCGACTTCCTCGATGCCGACCGCCTCCACGAAGGAGCGGTCGATCTTCAGCAGGTCGATCGGGAACTGCTGCAGGTAGCCTAACGAAGAGTAGCCCGTCCCGAAGTCGTCGATCGCCAGCTTGAGACCGAGGGCCTTGAGGGCGCGCAGGCGCGCCAGCGTCGCCTCGGACGAGTGCATCAGGACGCTCTCCGTGATCTCGAGCGTCAGCGACCACGGCTCCACTCCCGAGTCGTTCAACGCCTCCTGCACGTCCTGTAACAGCGTCGGGTCCTGGAAGTGCCGCACGGAGATGTTCACGCTGATCTGCAACGGCCGCCGACCACTGAAGCGCGTCCGCCATTCGCGAGCCTTTTCACAAGCTTCCTTGAGGACCCAGCGCCCCAGCGGGATGATGAGTCCCGTCTCTTCCGCCAGCGAAATGAATCGACTCGGCGGAACCGGACCGCGCGTCGGGTGATTCCAGCGCAGCAACGCTTCGGCGCCGTACAACTCGCCGGTCACGAGGTTCACGATCGGCTGGTAATGGATCTCGAACTCGTTGCGCTCCACGGCGCCGCGCAGGTCCACCTCGAGCTCGAGGTGTTCCATCATCTCGTCGTGCATCGACGGCTCGTAGACCGCGAACTGGCCCTTCCGGCGACTCTTCGCGAAGTACATCGCGAGGTCGGCATTCCGAAGGACCTCGTCAGGCGAGTCGCCCATTTCCATCGAGGCAATACCGATGCTGACGCCGATGAAGACATCGCGACCACCCAGCTGGAACGAGCTGCTCAACGCGGTCGAGATGCGTTCCGCGACCGCAACAACGTCCGTCATGCCGTCCACATCCTCGAGCAGCACGGCGAACTCGTCACCGCCGAGTCGGGCGATGGTGTCGCCCGGACGCACGCAGGTCGTCAGGCGGGACGCCGTCGCCACGAGCAGTTCGTCACCCACGGCATGACCCAGCGAGTCATTCACCTTCTTGAAGTCGTCCAGGTCGAGGAACAGTACGGCGGACGGATGCTTCCCGCGCGGCACCCGGGCGACGGTATGCTCGACGCGATTCAGGAAGAGCGCACGGTTCGCCAGCCGCGTGAGTTCATCATGGAAGGCCTGGTGGGCAAGCCGTGACTGCAGCGTGCGACGCTCCGAGACGTCGCGCATGTTGACGACAACGCCGCCGACGGTCGGCTCCCGCACGAGGTTGGTCCCGGTGTTTTCGGTCCAGATCACCGGACCATCCGTACGCAGGAGCCGCCAGTCTTCCACAGAAGGCACGCCGCCCTGCGATTCAAGCAGGGCATGGAAGAAGCGGTTCGCGAGCGTCCGGTCGTCCGGATGCACGTGATTGATCAACTTCGTCCCGACGAGTTCCCGCGCGCGAACGCCGAGGACTTTCTGGGCCGAAGGACTGGTGTACCGGATCGTGGTGTCCGCCTCGACGATGAAGATCACGTCTGAGGAGTTCTGCACCAGGGAGCGGAAACGCGCCTCGCTGTTGGCGAGTAGCGCGACGTCGTCCTTCACCGAAGCGACTCGACGCACCAGGACCAGAAGAACCATGGTGACGGCGATGAAAGCCGCGGAGCTCAGGAGATTGGTAGCGCCCGTCTGGGAGATGAAGATGATGCACGCCACGCCGGTGACGAGCGCCGGCATGCTGCCTTCGGGCAGCGTGGCAAGAATCCGGGCGGCGGGGCTGCTGCCACGCAGCGGATCTACCGGCGGCTGCGGACGAGGCTGAAGCGCACCCCAGAGCGTGCCAAAAGGCGTTACGCTTGCTGGACGGGTCGACCGGTTTTGAATCGGGGTGGCAGTCAAGCGATTGCGGTGTGCGATGGTGGACGAGCCCGACGCCCCTGCGTCGCGCCGATCAGGGACGCACGACGGTGACAAACCACCCGGTCCGCCTCCCACCAACGCGCCGACCTGCATCGAATAACGAATCGGGGGATGGCGCGGTCACGGAAAAGTGAGCCCTCTTCCCACTGCCTCCTGCCTCCTGTCTCCTGCCTCCTCGTATTACTTCGGCCTATCTTCGGGCTTATATTGGGCCAGCCCCGAGCGCTCATCACCCCTCGAATCGTCGGATGACCCGCGAGATAACGACCCCGGACGAATTGCCCGAGGAAGGGACGGTCGAGCTGACCCTTCGGCCGCAGCGCCTGGCAGAGTTCATTGGCCAGGAAAGGGTCAAGGAGAACCTGCGTATTGCCATCGACGCCGCGGTGTCGCGCCGCGAGCCGCTGGATCACACGCTGTTCTTCGGTCCACCCGGTCTGGGCAAAACCACCCTGGCGGAGCTGATGGCAAGGGAAATGGGCGTCAACATTCGTGCGACGTCCGGTCCCGCACTCGAGAAGCCCGCGGACCTCGTGGGCACGCTGACGAACCTGCGTGAGGGAGACATCCTCTTCATCGACGAGATCCATCGCCTGCGACCGGTCATCGAGGAATTCCTGTATCCGGCGATGGAAGATTTCCGGATCGACATCCGGCTTTCCGAGGGACCGCGGGCGCAGACGATCACGATGCCGGTGGAAAAGTTCGCGCTCATTGGCGCGACGACGCGGTTAGGCATGCTGACCCCACCAATGCGCGCGCGATTCGGGATCGTCCAGCGGCTCAATTATTACCCGGTTGAAGATCTCGACCTCATCGTCAGGCGCACGGCAGATGTGCTGAAGGTCGAGGTAGACCCCGACGGCAGCCTCGAGATCGCGCGTCGCTCGCGAGGCACGCCACGCATCGCCAACCGGCTGCTTCGGCGCATACGCGATTACGCGCAGGTTCGCGCGGACGGACGCATCACGAAGACGGTGGCGGAGCAGATGCTGCAGATGCTCGATGTAGATCACTTCGGACTGGATGACATGGACGCGCGCATCCTCCGCGCGATCATCGAGAAGTTCGACGGTGGTCCCGTGGGCATCGCCGCGATGGCTGCCGCAGTCGCTGAGGAAGCCGAGACCATTGAAGAGGTGTACGAGCCCTTCCTGGTCCAGAATGGATTCCTGCAGAGGACGCCGCGTGGTCGCGTCGCAACGGCGCAGGCGTACCGACATTTCGGATACGTCCTTCCCGTGAGGGACGAACAGGCTTCGATGTTTTGAGGCTGGTCGCTGGTTGCTGGTTGCTAGTACTGGTACTGGTTGCGGGGGCTGGGGCTGGTGCTGGCCAAGCACAAGCACCAGCAACCGGTACTAGTTCCAGCAACCAGCAACCAGCAACCAGCCTTAAAACATCGAGGCCTGCTCGTCGCGCACCG
>DATMBT010000524.1:0-7656 GCA_035559475.1 Gemmatimonadaceae bacterium | reverse complement strand
GACGACGTCATCGAGTTCCGGCGTGGACACTTCGAGCACGTCGCAGTCGGTGACTGCCTCCATGTAGTGGATCGTGCCCGGCGTTATGCGGAAGGAATCACCCACCTTCAGTTGCACGTCAGTGAGCTCGGGGATGGCATGCCGCGCCGCCGCCGGCGTTTCACCCGTGCCTGCCGTCCTCTGGCTCCAGGCTCGCGTGTCGTGACCCGGCGTTCCGCTGGCCTCTGGCTTCTGGCTTCGGGCCTCGGGTTGTACCCAGTACTTCATCACGCCACTGAGCAAGTAGACCGTCTCGTCCTTCTGGCGATGATACTGCACCGAAAGGGCGTGTCCCGCCTTGATGTGCAGGATCTTGCCGACGTAGCGGTCGGTCTTTGCCCAGATCGTTTCGTGGCCCCACGGCTTGCGGACCGTCGTCACTTCCACCCTGCCACTCATGACAGGTGAATCGTGAATCGTGAATCGTGAATCGCGCGGCTTGCCAGGCCCCAAGCCCCACGCCCCACGCCCGGTCGTCGCCTCATCTGGCTGTGACGATTCTTGCCTTCAACGTCTTCAGCCTCTTCCGCACAGAGCCATCCATGACCCGATCGCCAACCTTTACAACCACGCCACCGAGGATCGCCGGGTTCACGCTCAGGTGCGGCACCACCGTCTTCGCGAACGCACGCGAAAGTTGAGCGGCGATCATTTTCGCGTCCGCTTCGGTGGCTTCCCGGGACAACGTCACCTGCGCATGAACTCGACCGCTGGTCTCATCAACCAGGTTGCCGTATTCCTCCGCGACCTGGGGCAGGAGCATCTGTCGGCGATTCAGAACCACTTTCTGGAGGAACCGCACCATCGGCTTCGGCAGCTGCGTGCCAAACGCCTTGCCTAACACGACGTTCTTCTCGGCGGCCGAGACCTGTGGCGCGGCCATGAAGTTCCGGAGACGACTGTCGCTCTCCACGGCCGTCACGACACCGTTGATCGCGAGCCCCCAGCCATCGAGGTCGTTCGCCTTGCGCGCCAGGATCAAAAGCGCCTCGGCGTAGTTGCGGGCGATCGTCGCTGGGCGCATTTACGACTTCCCGCCGATCGTGACCGAACCGAGGTAGCTCTCCACCAGCTTCCGGTTCGCGTCGGAGTCGAGGTTCCGCTCGATGACCTTGCTGGCGCCGGCAATCGCGAGGTCCACCGCCTCACGACGGAGTGCCGCGATGGCGTTGTTCTTCTCGTTCTCGATCTCTCGCCGGGCGCGATCGAGCATTTCCTGCTGCTGTGCCTTCGTCTGTTCCAGCAGGTCGGCGCGGAGCTTCTCCGCCGTCGCGCGTCCATCGGCGATCAGCTTCTGCGCTTCGGCACGAGCCTTCTCGAGCTGCGCGCGATGCTCAGCGAGGACGCGCGCGGCTTCTTCTTGATCGCGCTTGGCGTCATCGATCGCTGCCTGGAGCGCGCGCTCTCGCGCCTCAACCGCGGCCAGTATGGGCTTGAATGCGAACCGGGAGAGAACGATCAGGAGCAGGACGAAGATGACAATCGTCCAGAACATCAGCCCACCGTTGGGGGACAGCAGGTCCGTCTGCTGCTCCTGAAGGACGGCCGCGGTGATGTTCAGCATGAAGTTGTGCATTTGAAACCGGATGGGAGATGAGAGATGGGAGATGGACCTTTGTTTCTCCCCGGCTGCCGGCGACAGACCCCGGGGCCAGTCGCCGGCGACTGGATCAGAGTCCGGCGGCCTTGCCCTGGATAACGAACGCGATAACCGCCGCGAACAGCGCGACGCCTTCGATGAGTGCTGCGAGAATCAGTGCAGCGGTCTGGATGGTGCCGGCCGCCTCAGGCTGACGGGCCATGCCTTCAACGGCCTGGCCGCCGATACGACCGATGCCGATACCGGCGCCGATCGTCGCGAGCCCGGCGCCGATACCGGCACCGATCATCGCCAACCCGCCGCTGTTGTCCGCTGCTGCCTGCGCAATCGCAGTGAGCATTGGAAAGAGTGCCATTGTGTGCTCCGAACGTGAAATGCGTTGATCGTTGTTCGCCCCGCGGACGCCGTCCTGGCCGCCGCTTCCCGTCACCGAGGCCCGGGCCTCAACGGGATTCCCGGATCATTCGATCCGGTACATGTCGTACGGAGTAGAGCGAAGGCTCCGCACGTTCTTACAAGACGTGAATCGTGAAGCGTGATCGTGAATCGTTTCCTGCCCGTCTGACCGCTTGCCCGTTTACCCGCTAGTGATGCGCCACCCTCATCTGCCCAATGAAGACAGTCGTGAGAAGCGTAAAAATGAACGCCTGCAGGAACGACACGAAGATTTCCAGCAACATGATCCCGATCGCCATCAGCAACGGCGCAAGCCCCACCGGCAGCCTGAAAGCGAAAATCAGCCCGATGAACGCCAGCACGACGATGTGGCCGGCGGTCATGTTGGCAAACAAACGGATGGCGAGCGCAAACGGCTTGGTGAGCTTCGAGATGAATTCGACAGGCGACATGATCAGGAACATCACGATCCTCATTGGGAGCGCCATGTCCTTGTTCCAGTAGAAGATCGTCGCCCAGTAGCCCTTGCCCAGCGCGCGCATGCCGGAGATTTCGGTCACCACCAGCGAGAGGATCGCCAGGGTCGCCGTGACCGAGACGTTGCCGGTCGCCGTCGAGCCATAGGGGATCAGGCCGAGCAGGTTGGCGAAGAGGATGAAGAAGAAGATGGTCAGCAGGTACGGCGCATACCCTTCGCCGTGCGGGCCGATGTTCTTCATGATCACTTCATTCCTCATGTACAGCACCATCGCCTCGAGCCCGGCGGCAAAGCCTTTCGGCCGACCGACCTGGTGGGTGTGCCTCACGTGCGCTCGCGCCGTCCCGATGAGGATGATGGCGGAAAGCGTCGCGGCGAGAATGAGCATGAGGACATGTTTCGTCGGCGACAGCTGCAGTTCGAGTGGGCCGATGTGAACCGGCTCCCAGAGCGGTCCACAGCCATGTTCGCCCTCATGCCGGCCGATGCAGAAATGTTTCGCGAACGGCGGCTTCCAGTACGGAAGCTCGATCTCGTAGCCGTCGGTGATGTGCGGCGTGATGATGTCGACTTCCGCGGGAGTCGCCTGTTCCGCGGCAGGAGTCGCGTGCTCCCCCTGGGCGACGGGAGCCGGTGCGTGGTCCTGGGCGCCTAACGTGAACGCCGGAGTCGTGAACGTCAGCGCGAGGAGCAGGGTCCTGAGGCGCGTCATGTCTTGAGAAAGAGAGGTTCGATCAGGGTCGAGACAAACAGGAACGTCGCCAGCCCGAGGAGGGACGCCGACAGCGGGAGCCCGAGCCTGGGCACCGCCACGAGCGCAAAGATCACCAGGGCGCCGAACCGCAGCGCGATGGCAATTCCCCACCCCGCCATCACGTTCTTCCGTCGCGCCATCTCGCGCACGACGAGGAACGCTGCCACCTGCACGAGGAACGCCACGCTTGCACTGATCGCCAGCGCGCGACGTACATCGGGTTCGGTGAAGATCAGGAACAGGATCACCCACAACGCGCCGATGAGGGCCGCGCAGGCCGCCGTGAAGAGGAGCGAGCGCTTCAAGGGCGTTTGCGCTCCTTCTCGCGGCGCTGTTGCTCCATGAGCTTGCGATAGACCGAGTAGAAGCTCGCCCCCGCGCCAACAAACACGAACACGAACAGGAAAAGCGGCGCCGTGCGAAGCTTCTGGTCGATCCACTGGCCGGCCAGAAGGAACAGCAGGATCGAAACCGCAAACTGGAGCCCCATCCCGGCTACGGTTCCCAAACCGGCCGTGGTGGAGGCCGGCGAGGGCTTCTTTTCGGAGCCTGGCTCAGGCTTCAGCGGGCGCTCCGGGTCCATTTGCGCCGCGGAATTTAGGACTTTGTGAAATTTTTCGCAAGCAACCCGGATTAGCACCAACTTTGTGACCGTCGGCACACTTCCGTCGTCCAGTCACCTAACGCATGTGACGCAGAACATGGCGTCGAATATCGAGTTATGAGCACATTTGCTATTGACCGTGACAAAACGCATCACTAACTTCGCCGCGCGTTTTCGAACCCAACCCGGGCGCGCCTTTAATGAGGTTCGTCCAATGGCCCTGGACCTGGCCTGAATGAACCGACTGATCTTCCCGGTAGCGCTCATTATGGCCGCGGTTGCTTTCGCGTGCGGCCCAAGGGCACGTTCCGCAGAGCCCGAGCAGAGGAAGGTCGTGAACGGACCGCCAGTCGCCGCAGCCCTCGAGGTGAAGGTTCGAGATGGCATCGACTTCGTCTTCCGGGTCACCAACAACGCGGCCAGCAAGCTCGAACTGCTGTTCCCCAATGGCCAGACCCACGACATCGTCGTGGTGGACTCCCTGGGGCGCGAGGTCTGGAAGTGGAGCGAGGGCCGCATGTTCACTCAGGCCCTCCAGAACAAGGTCCTCGAGTCCAACGGATCCGTCGCCTGGAACGCCTCCCTGCGTGCGGCTGCTATCCCCCCTGGCCGGTACACGGCCGTCGCGTCCCTCCTGAGCGAAAACAAACCTCTGGAGCAGCGCGTGGAGTTCGAGGTCCGCTAGCCAACGGTTCGGGGTCGCAGTCCGTTGCGGTATGCGCGGTTGCACTCTTCCAGCCGCTGACCCGAGGTTAACTTCCGCCCTCCCGAACCGGACGGATCGCCAAGACCGTGACGACCCAAGCCACACCCAGTCGCGTGACAGATGATCGTGACCTCGAGCTACTGCAGAAACTTGCGGTGGCTCGAAAAGCACTCGTCCAGCAGATCGGTCGCCGTATCGTCGGTCACCAGGACGTGGTCGAGAACCTCGTCGCCGCCATCCTCGCCGGCGGACACGTCATGATCGTTGGTGTCCCGGGACTCGCCAAGACGCTGCTTGTCGCGACGGTCTCCGAAGCGCTCGATCTCCAGTTTTCGCGCGTGCAGTTCACGCCCGACCTGATGCCGAGTGACATCACGGGAACGGAGCTGCTCGAGGAAGATCACGCGACGGGCAAGCGCGTCTTCAAGTTTGTGAAGGGGCCCATCTTCGGAAACGTCGTCCTCGCCGACGAGATCAACCGCGCGCCGCCAAAGACGCAGGCGGCACTCCTCCAGGCCATGCAGGAGCGCAACGTCACCGTCGCCGGCCAGACCTACAAGCTGCCAGCGCCGTTCTTCGTCCTCGCGACGCAGAACCCCATCGAGCAGGAAGCGACCTATCCGCTGCCGGAAGCGCAGCTGGACCGCTTCATGTTCGAGCTCCGGGTGCACTACCCGTCTATCGAGGAAGAGGAACGAATCGTCAACTGGACCACGACGGACACCGAAGCGGTGATCCAGCCCGTCCTGAGCGGCGAGGAAGTCCTGGCGCTGCAGCATCTCGTAAGGCGGATTCCCGCGCCGCCGACACTGGTGAAATACGCGGTGCAGATCGCCCGGTCCACGCGCCCTGGCGACCCTAACGCGACCCCCGACATCAAGAAGTTCCTGAGCTACGGTGCCGGCCCCCGCGCGTCGCAGTACCTCGTACTCGGCGCCAAGGCGCGCGCCGCCATGGACGGCCGCTCCGTACCGGACCTCGATGACGTTCGCGCCATCGCCATGTCAGTATTGCGACACCGAGTTGTCGTGAACTTCCAGGCGGAAGCGGAAGGCATCGGGGCCGACGTACTTGTTTCGCAGGTCCTGAAGGGGAAGTAAGTCGCCGGGCGGTCCCTGCTTACCGCCCGCCATTTACCATGAGCGTCCGCTTGTCTTGCGGACGCCATGATCCGGCGTTCTGATCTGCCGGTCCCGTCACCTGAGGTGACGGCCTTGTGACGCTGCGCCCCCAGAATGCGCCCGCAACAAGGAGCACTACCGGATTCAGTGACGCTCTCCACGGTCCGCTGCCGCATACTCGGCCAGGCCGAAATCCACACACGTGGCATTCGCCTGACGCCCGAGTCCGAACTGCAGTTCGGGCTCGCGCTCTACTATTGCACCCAGGCTGGTCGCGATGTGCCGCGCGATGAAATCGCGCACCTGTTCTGGCCCAACCACACGACCGAGGCAGCGCGCCACTGCCTTCGGCAGGCCATCTATCGCCTGCGTGTCCTCGGCGTCGCCGTTCGCAGCGGCGCCCGGACGACGGCACTCGATACCCACTTCGTCGATGCGGACTTTGCGCCGGTGGTGGCTGAAGGGGCACGCGCCGCCGCCTTCCTGCGCCTCGAGGACGTCGCAATCCTGCCCGGTTACTCACCCCGGCTCTCGCGGCCGTTTGCGAACTGGGTGGAGGACTTCCGGACAGAGGTGGGCACGCGGATCCGGCGAGGCCTCGTGCGGGCCATCAGCGAAATGCGCGCGCGTGGTCGTTATGCGGACGTCGAACGCCTCTGCCGGTTCTGCCTTCGCATCGATCCCTTGAACGAGGAGGCGACATTCGCCCTGGCCGAGGCAGTGGCGCTGGCAGGCGGGAAGGTCGAAGCGGTCGGGATGATCGATCGTTATGAAGGAGAGATCGGTGGAGGAGGAAAGGGATACCGGTCGGAACTCCGGATGTCGGCGAGCCTCCTGCGTGAGCGGATCTCGGATCGACTCGTCAGGCGCAGCCAGGCGGCGGTTGAGTTACCCATGGTGGGTCGCGAGGAGGATGTAGAACGCATTCTGGCCGCGTTCCAGCGCCTCCGCGGGAACCGCGCGGTGTCGTACGTCGTGACGGGTGCCGCCGGCGTCGGGAAGACGCGGCTGGCGTTCGAGTGTTGCCGCATGGCCGAGCTCCAGGGCGCGCGCCTGCTGACTATCGGGACGCAGCCGAGTAGCAGGACGCAGGCGCTGTTTGCGGTGAGTGAGCTGGTGGACGGCCTTCTGGAGATGCCGGGCGCGATCGGCTGCGCGCCCGCCGCGCTCGAGTGCCTTCGCGCGATGTCGTCACCGGTGCGGATCCGTGAGCCTTCGCTGTCGCTGGACGCGGATGGCGAGGCGAGGTTCGCGATGGTTCGCTGGTCGATTCTCGACGTGCTCGATGCGATCCTGTCGGAGGGTCCGCTCGTGATTCACGTCGATGATGCGCACCAGCTCGATGCGCAGAGCCAGGCCATCCTTCAGGACGCGCTGCGCACGCATGCCCAGCGCCCGCTTCTCCTGCTGTTCACCATGCGCCAGCCGGAGGTGTCGGATGCGGAGCGGTTCGCGCGGCTCATGAGCGCGAGCACCGTGCACGACCTGCTGCCGCTGACCGATGCGAGTTGTGACCTGCTGGTCCAGCGCTTCTGCGCCGTGAACGAAGAGACGCTCGATGACTCGACGCGCGAGCGGATCATCCAGTTGTCGGGCGGCAACCCGTTTTTCCTGGTGGAGTTGCTCAAGCACCGCTCGGAGCTGGTGACGGATGACCTGCCGATCACCGTGCAGGCGTTGCTGGAGGATCGCCTGGGGCGGTTATCGCCGACCGCGCTCACCGTGCTGCGGGCGGCGGCGGTGCTGGGGTTGAGCTCGAGCGTCGAGCGGCTGCACCGGATGGTGGAGCGCAAGACGAGCGATGTGTTAGGCGCGCTGACCGAGTTGCATGTGGCGGGGATGTTGTCGTCGGTGGACGGTGGGGCGGCGTGTCGCCATGACACGATTCGTGAAGCGGTGCTGGAACGGACGCCCACTGCTGCCCGCGTGTTGCTGCATCGTCGCGCCGCGCGGACGTT
>DATMBT010000523.1:0-4215 GCA_035559475.1 Gemmatimonadaceae bacterium | reverse complement strand
TACGAACGCCGGGTGGAACTCGCATATCGAGCCGCCTCCGCGGACGCTCTTCGCGACCTCACCAAGGACCTGGCCCCCTCACCTCCCGTTAGGGTGACACAAGCACCGGTGGCCAGCACGGCCGGAGCTTCTGTTCCGGCCCGTTCGAGTCGGGCGAAGAACTTCTTCGCGCTGATGTCCGGCGTCGTACGCCGGGGTAACTGGACCGTCCCCTCGCGAATTCGCGCGTTTGCCTGGATGGGCGGAATCGGGCTCGACCTCCGCGAAGCCGAATTGAGTGGGCCGGTGACCGACATCTATGTCTTCGCGATGATGGGCGGCGTTGAGATCATTGTGCCGCCAGACGTGCGACTCGAAAGCGACGGCTTCGCCATCATGGGCGGATTCGAGGACCAGCTCAAGGAACCCGCCTCACGCGATCCTGACGCACCGCTCATCCGCGTCCACGGGTTTGCGTTCATGGGTGGCGTCGTGGCCCGCGTAGCGCCGATTGAGGACAACGAGAAACCGGACGACGGATCGTGAGGAGAACGGTTCAGTTACCTGCTATCGCTATCCGCCATCCGCCATCCGCCATCAGGCCCGTTTAGATCACTCCGAGTTTCGAACCCACGCGCTTGAAAACTTCGACCGCAAATTCCAGGTCATCCTGCGTGTGGGCGGCGGAGATCTGGCAACGGACGCGCGCCGTTCCATGAGGCACGACGGGGAACCCGAACCCCGTCACGAAAATCCCTTCGGCAAGCAGCGCGTCGCTCATGGCGATTGCGGCAGCGGTTTCCCCAATGATGATCGGCACGATGGGTGTTTCACCTGGTATCGGCTTGAATCCCGCTTCGGTGATGGCGTTGCGGAACCAGGTCGTGTTGTCGTGAAGGCGTTGCACGCGTTCCGGGTGGGTCTCGAGGAACCGTACGGCCGCCAGCGCGCTCGTGGCGACGGTGGGTGGCAGCGCGTTCGAGAACAGCTGCGGACGCGAACGCTGGGCGAGCAGGTCCGCCAGCGCGGCGGGCCCGGCGACGAACCCGCCCGCCGCGCCGCCTAACGCCTTGCCCAGCGTGGACGTGATGACGTCCACTTCGCCCAGGACGCCGAAATGTTCGGCCGTGCCGCGGCCCGTCCGGCCCAGCACGCCGGTGCTGTGGGAATCGTCCACCGCCAGGACCGCGTCGTGATCCTTCGCGATCTGCAGCAGCTGCGGCAACTTGCAGATGCTCCCTTCCATTGAAAACACGCCGTCGGTCCAGATCACCCTGCGGCGCGCGCTCTTGTGCGCCTGGAGCTTGGCCACCAGGTCGTCCAGGTCCGAATGTTTGTACACCACCGTCGTGCACTTCGTGATCGCCTTGGCCAGGCGCATCGAGTCGATGATCGACGCGTGGTTCAGTTCGTCGGAGAAAACGACATCCGTGCCCTCGACGATCGTTGCCGTGAGACCCTCGTTCGCGTTCCAGCATGACACGAACGACATGGACGCTTCGCATCCGACAAACCGCGCGAGTGCCTCCTCGAGTTCACGGTGCACGGTGAACGTCCCGCAGATGAAGCGAACGCTCCCCGTCCCGGCACCGAATTTCTTCAACCCCTCGTGTCCAGCTTCGACGACCACCGGCTCATTGCACAGGCCGAGGTAGTTGTTCGAGGAGAGAATGAGGACGTCGCCGCGCCCTTCCATCTTGACGTGGGCCGCCTGCGGCGACGAGAGGTGGTTGAGGCGTTTGTAGACCTTTTGCTCTTTCAGGTCCTGGATCTGGGCTTCGAGTGAAGCGCGAAACGGAGGGTTCAGCGACATGGTTGGGAATGCAGAGTGCAGAAGTCAGAATGCAGGATGATGAATGCGGCAGTCGCAGTCACTTCTGCATTCTGCAATCTGCATTCTGCATTCTGCATTCAAGAGATCTCGAAGATGACTTTCCCCGCTTCCCCGGACTTTATGACGCGCATGGCGTCCTCGAACCCTTCCAGTGGAAAACGGTGCGTAATCACCGGCGTGGGATCGAACTCGCCGGAGAGCAGGAAGCGCGTCATCTGGTGCCAGGTGTCGTACATGCGACGGCCGATGACACCGTAGATCGTGATGCCCTTGAAGATGATCTCGTTCGCAAAGTTCACCTCCATCGGCTTTGCAGGAATGCCGAGCATCTGCACACGCCCGCCGAGCCGGACCATCGCGAACGCCTGATGGATCGCGGCGGGAACACCCGACATCTCGAGCACCACGTCGACGCCGCTGCCTCCGGTCGCCTTGCGAACGGCCTCTTCGACCTGGTTCGGATGGATCGCGTCGTGCGCGCCCATTGAGCGCGCCAACTCCAGCCGGCGGTCGTTCACGTCAGACGCGATGATGTGCGAGGCGCCGGCTGCCTTGCAGATCCCCACGGCAAAGATGCCGATAGGTCCACAACCGGTGATGAGCACAACGGAGCCGGGGATCTCGGCAGTCAGCGCCGTGTGGAACGCGTTCCCCATGGGATCGTGTATCCCGCCGATGTCGAACGAGATGCTGTCATCGAGGTGCCAGACGTTCAGCGACGGCATCGCGATGTACTCGGCAAAGCAGCCGTTGCGGTCTACGCCGATGATACGCGTGTTCGGGCAGACGTGGGCATTGCCGGTTCGACAGGGGAGGCAGCGGCCGCAGACAATGTGGCCTTCTGCGGTCACCCGATCTCCGACCTTTACGTCGGTGACCAGCTTTCCTACCTCAACGACGTCCCCGGCAAATTCATGCCCGACGACAAACGGTGGCTTGCAACGCCCGCGCGCCCAGTCGTCCCATTCGTAGATGTGGACGTCCGTGCCGCACACTCCGGCCCGGCGCACTTGGATAAGGACTTCGTTATCGAGGATCGACGGAACCGGGACGTCCATGAGCTGGAACCCGGGACCGGCGTGATGTTTTACGAGGGACTTCATCTGGTAGGCGGGCAAACGGGCAGTCGGGCAAAACGGGCAGGCGCGAAAGCTACGAAGCGTAAGGCGGCTGAGAAGTGCTTGGTTGTAAGGCCCGTCTGCCCGTTTGCCCGTTTGCCCGTCTACCCGTCTGCCCGATTGCCCTAGACCAAAGTAGGAATCATCCCACCGTCAACCTGAATCGCCGTTCCCGTCACGAAGCTCGCGCGACCGCTGGCAAGAAACGCGACCACCGCAGCGAATTCTGGTGGATCACCCGCACGTCCGGTCGGGATTCCGCCCGTGCGTGACTTCAGGATCTCATCGATCGGTCGTCCCTCACGCTCCGCACGCATCCTGGCCAGGTCAACCGCTCGTTGCGTGTCGAAGTGTCCGGGCAGGACCGAGTTCACGGTCACGCCGTCCTTTGCGACTTCATTCGCGAGTGTCTTCGCGAAGCCGAGCAATCCCGAACGCGCCGTGTTCGAGAGGATCAGTCCCCCGATCGGCATCTTCGCCGCCATCGACGAGAGGAAAATCACCCGTCCCCATTTGCGTTCCCGCATTCCGGGCACACAGGCGTGCGCGAGGCGGATCGAGGCCATCAGGTTCAGGTTGATCGCGGCGAGGTATTGCTCGTCCGTCGTCGATGAAAACACAGTTGACGGCGGGCCACCGGCGTTCGCGACCAGGATATCGATTGGACCGAGAACTTCGGTGGCTGCCGCGACCACGCGTTGTGCCTCGCCAGCTACGGACACGTCGCCTGGAACGGGCAGCGCTCGACGACTGGTTGCCGCCGACAGGTCTGCCGCTTCCTTGCGCAATACGTCTTCCCGCCTGGCGACCATGGCGACGCTCGCACCTTCCTGCGCGAGCTCACGTGCGATGGCGAGCCCGAGCCCCGAAGAAGCGCCGGTGACGAGCGCGACACGGCCGGAGAGTTGGAGATCCATGGGAGTCAGGGTGATGAGAGTACGAACAATCAAACGTGAGATGGGTCGCTCGCGCGAGGCCGTGCAAAACAGAACCCCGATGAGCCTGTGAGGGCCACCGGGGGTTTGCAGTTCAAAGGAATTATCTACCGCGACTATCCGCCTGATCTGCCGGATCCGTGTTCGCCTGTACCGCGAAAATCGCCGTACGGCGAATATCGCCGTCTATCGGAAGGTGACCATCACAGGTTCAGCACTGACGACGACAGCGGTCTCTTCGCCGCTATGCACCGACACCATGGGTCGCACGCGATACGTGCCCGCAGGGAGCATGATCGGAATGGACTGTGACCCTTGTGGAACCACACGGCCGGTCGTGAACGCGTCG
>DATMBT010000522.1:0-4163 GCA_035559475.1 Gemmatimonadaceae bacterium | reverse complement strand
TTCGTTCAGCGCGAGCGAAGAAATCGCCGGCCTCGCGTCGCCAGTCGGTGACCGGGACAGCGCGGGATCGTGGTGCACCACGGGGATGTGGTCCCTCGTGTACTGGCCATCCAGTTCAATGCCGTGGACGCCCAGCTCGATCGCCCGGCGGAAGGCCGGGAGGGTATTCTCGGGTGCTTCCCGATTGGCGCCCCGGTGCGCCACAATTTCGACGGGGGTCAGATCCGGGGTCATGCCCCGTCTACCGCCACCTGCCGCCAAGTCGGTCCCATGGCTCATCTTGTTCGCCGGCAACGGGCCCGGCAATGGTGTCGAGCCCGGCCGCCCCTTGCCCCTTAACGACTTGCGCTTACCCCCGTCTCACCGGTCGACTCCGCAATGGCAGAGGACCTGACCGGCCGGGATGACTCCCTCGACAGTTCGCTCATTCAGCGATGGAAAGAGGGAGACGAACGGGCGGCCACGGCCCTGGTGGAGCGGCATGCCGCTGCACTCGCTCGATACGTGGGAAGTCTCGGCGAGCGGGATGCTGCCGATGAGGTAGTGCAGGACACGTTCGTGAGGGCGTTTGCGTCGCTGGAGCATTTTCGCGGCGACAGTTCGTTGAGGACCTGGTTGTTTACGATCGCACGCCGCCTGGTGGTGGATCGGCGACGAGCCTTTCGAAGGCGGCGAGAGGTCGGGAACCTGGAAGACGTGGACGCCGCTACCGAATACACCGCGCTGGATGGCCTTATCGCCAGCGAGGCACAGAGAAAGGTGTGGGGGGCAGTGGGGAAGCTGTCGCCGACCCAACGGGAGGTCTTCCTCCTGCGTGTGAATGAGGGGTTGTCGTACAAGGAAATCGCAGATGTGGCAGGAACGACAGAAGGAGCTGCGCGGGTGCATTACCACAACGCGTTGCGAACGGTGAAGGAGAACCTCAATGAGTGATTGCCCCAACGTCGAGATTCGCGAGTTGCTGCCGGACTACCTGGGCGGCAGGCTATCCGACGTCCGTCGCTCTGAAGTCTCGTCGCACCTGGCGAGCTGCCAGGATTGCGCCGAGGAGTTGGCATTGCTGCAACTGGTGCGGCAGGCCTATGAGGCCACGACACCCGCGATGAACGTCAGCGCGATCGTTGCCGCATTGCCGAAAAAGGCAGCGCGTCCCGTGATGCGCTCATGGCGTCGCAGTCACGCGTTCCAGATCGCCGCCGCGGTTTCGTTCATCACGCTTGGCGGGATTTCACTGGCGGTCGCCCGGTCGTTCTTCAGCGTGAGTCCGGATGCAGCGCTCGTGGATACCGTCGCGGTGAACACGGTTGGCGACACGCCGATCAGCTTTGCCGGTGGCCTGAGTGACCTCGGTGATGATGACGTGGAAGCGCTGATCACAGCGCTCGAGTCTATCGAGGCGCTGCCGGTTGTTGAGCCGTCCGATCCGCCGTTGAGCGGCACCGGCCGGCAGGGTTCCTGAGATGAGAAACATGATCACACGTTCATTCAAGCTCCTCATGTTGACCGCGGCGCTCGTCGGAACGCCGCTGGTGACTGGTGCGGCCCAGGGTGGCGCTCCACCGGGTGGACGCCCACGCCAGGGCGGCCCCGGACGCATGAATCGGGAGCAGATGGAGCAGAACTTTCGCTCGCGCCTGGCCAACCTGCTCAAGACGCAGCTTGGCCTGACCGATGACGGCATGCGGCAGCTTTCCGACGTCAACCAGCGCTTTGATCGTCAGCGTCGTGACCTGCTTCGTCGCGAGATGATGACGCGTCGCGGGCTCCGGGACGAAGTTCTCCGCGGCGACTCCGCCAGTTCGGCAAAGATCGACCAGCTCCTGACGGACCAGTTCAAGATCGACCGGGAGCGGATCGACCTGACCGAGGCAGAGCAACGCGAGCTGGGCAAGTTTCTCACGCCGGTGCAACGGGCCAAGTACCTCGGCGTGCAGGAGCAGATTCGTCGCGAAATGGACCAGCTGCGCGGACGCGGAAGGGGGATGCCGCCCGGCGACTCGGCTGACGCGTTCCGGCGCAAGCGACCGCCTCCCGCCTGATCTGCCCCTAGGCCCCCGACTGGCGCGAACCGGTGATATGTTTTGGTTCGCGCCTGGGTGGCGGAATTGGTAGACGCAGCAGACTCAAAATCTGCCGGGCTCCGGCCCTTACGAGTTCGAGTCTCGTCCTGGGCATTTCTGAATGAGTGCGCCTCGGTCCTCAGGTCCGGGGCGCGTTCATTTTGGACCCCCGAGCACGGTTTTACGCGATGGCCCGGGCCATTGGGGGCGACTAACTTTCGCCGCTTCATTGATCAGGCGCGCGAAGCGCGCGTCCTCACCTGCCTCCTGCCTCCTGCCTCCTGTCTCCCCGAACTACAATGGCTCTCGACCTCGCGGTCCGCTCCGCTGATCCATCGGACGTAAAGACACCACTTCTCGCGTTGCTGCTTCCGGCGGGCAATTCGTTGCCAGCCGGATTGAAGCGACTCGATGCTTCGCTGGATGGTGCGCTCACGACCGCGTTGAAGCGCGGCGATTTTCGTGGTAGCCGCGACGAGACCTTGCACCTGCAGGGGCGCGTGGGTCAGGCCGAGCGGGTCTTGCTGGTTGGTTTGGGAAAGCCGTCGTCGCTGCCTCTGTCGCTGCGTCGCGCAGGTGGACTCGCTGGGCGTCAGGGACACAAGATGGGCGCGGGACAGATGACCGCGTGGACACCTCGGGCGGACAAGGCCGGAGTCGAGGCGTTAGGCATTGGGCTCAACCTCGGCGCCTGGGAGTACACCGAGCTCAAGACGCCACCGGCGCCTGACGAGCGGCGAGCCCCCCTGACCGCGGCGACCATTCTTGCTCCGGCGACTCTTCGCGGCGCCGCCGCTGCGGCAAGCGCCATTGGTGCGGGCTATGATGTCACACGCCGCCTGGCGATGATGCCCGGGAACGTGTGCACTCCCGACTACCTCGCTGACACGGCGCGCGAGATCGCCAAGCGCCATCGCATGGTGGTCACGGTCCTCGGCCGCAAGGAAATGGAGAAGGAGGGAATGGGTTCCTTCCTCGCGGTCGCGCAGGGCACGCCGCAGGAGCCACGGCTCGTTGCCATGGAATACAAGGGTGGCAAGAAGGGCGCGGCGCCGATCGTGCTGGTGGGGAAGGGCCTGTGCTTCGACACCGGCGGCATTTCCATCAAGCCCGCCGAGAAGATGGAGTTCATGAAGTTCGACATGTGCGGCGCCGCCGCCGTGATCGGGGCCATGGAAGCCATCGCGCGGCTCAAGCTGCGCACCAACGTCGTCGGCGTGTTTGGCGCCACGACGAACATGCCGTCGGGCACCGCGGTGAAACCCGGTGACGTGGTGAAGGCATCGACCGGCAAGAGCATCGAGATCATCAACACCGATGCCGAAGGGCGGCTGGTCCTGGCTGATGTGCTGGCGTATGTGAAGCGCTTCAACCCGGCGGCGGTGGTCGATGCCGCCACGTTGACGGGCGCCTGCGTCGTTGCCCTGGGGAACACCGCCAGCGGGGCGTTAGGCAACGACGACCGCCTCGTGCGTGAGGTGATCGGCGCGTCCAATACCGCCGGCGAGCCGGCGTGGCAGTTGCCGCTGTGGGATGAGTACAAGGACCTGATCAAGTCCGACGTTGCGGACATGAAGAACACCGGCGGCCGCGCAGCCGGCACGATCACCGCGGCCCTGTTACTCAAGGAGTTCGCGGACTATCCCTGGGTGCACCTGGACGTCGCCGGAACCGCATATTCGGAAACGGACCTCGTGATGATTCCGCGCGGACCAACCGGGGTACCGATGGGTACTTTCGTCCAGTTCGTTCGCGGGAGGACGCGCTGAAGCGGTTGAGGACACAGTGGGTCGTGGCGGCGACCGTGGCGGTCGCCGTCTTCTTATCGGGGCGCGAAGCGGGCGCGCAGGATCCAGCGGTCCGGCGGGATACCACCGCCGACACCAGTGCGGCGCGGCGGGATTCCCTCGCGAAGATCGCGGCGGAACGGGAACGGATCGCCAGGCTCCAGGCGCAGAAGGCCGACACGATCAAGGCGCCCATTGCGAGGGCCGAGGTCCCGGCGACGCTGTCCATCGGTGAGCCGTTCGCCTGGGACCGGAAACGGCTGGCCTCCACCGGGGCGCTTACGTTAGGCGAGCTGATTGACCGGATCGCCGGCGT
>DATMBT010000521.1:0-2838 GCA_035559475.1 Gemmatimonadaceae bacterium | reverse complement strand
GAGGTTGGGCGCGTGTTGTCCGCCAGGTTCCTGCGCTCAGTCGCACCTGAAACGATGAACCTCGACCTCAGGCTCGACGTGGACGCTGGAGCACCGCGCAGAAGCGCTCCCCAGACAGACGGTTTATCAGACCTTCCACTCTGGGCGTGAACCCCGTTGCGCCCTTAGGCAGTCGCGCTCTTGGGCTGTCGCGCTCTTGGGCTGTCGCGCTCCTGGGCAGTCGCGCTCCTGGGCAGTCGCGCCCTTTGGCAGCGCGCTCTTTGTAGTCCTGTCCGCCTGACGCTCCCCTTGACATCCGATTGGAGTGGCCGCAAACTAGTCCCATCGACATCCGAGGGGACTGATGCCTCACCGCCCGCTGGACCTTCTCCAGGGCACGCTCGACCTGCTCGTCCTGAAGACCCTCTCCTGGGGGCCCGCGCACGGGTACACCGTGGCGCGATGGATCCAGCAACTGACCGATGACGTCCTCCAGGTAGGCGAAGGCTCCCTCTACCCCGCCCTGCACCGCCTCGAGGAACAGGGCTGGGTGGAAAGCGAGTGGCGGCGCTCCGAGAACAACCGCAAGGCCAAGTTCTACAAGCTCACCACCGCTGGTCGCGCCCAGTTGCGCGCCGAGTCCGCGACCTGGTCGCGGTTCGCAACCGCGATCGCCAAGGTCCTCCAGGCCTCGGAGCAGCCGGCGTGAACGAGCCACGCTGGAAGTCGCTGCGACGCATCCTCCGGCCGAATGAACGCGCGGAGGTTGGTGATGAGATCACGTTCCACATCCAGATGCGGACGGCGGAACTCATCGAACAGGGCGTCGACCCGGCGCGTGCCAGGGAGATGGCCGAACAACGTTTTGGCCCCGTCCTTCCTATTGAACAAGCTCTCGTCGACAGCGTCAGGCGCCGGCGACATCGCGCCGATCGCGCGGAGGGTTTCATGGACCTGACCAAAGACCTGGCATTTGCCATTCGTTCGCTGCGCCGGGCGCCAGCGTTCACCACCGCGGCGATTGCGACGCTCGCGCTCGGCGTCGGCGCTGCGCTGGCCGTGTTCAACGTGGTGAACGGTGTCCTGCTGCGCCCACTGCCCTACAGCGATCCAGCGCGCATCCAGATGATCTGGATCACGGACCGCAATGACGCCGGCGATGTCTGGGACCTTCCGCTCACCAGCGGTTTCTACACGGACATTGAACGTCAGGCGCGGGGCTTCGAGGCGATGGCAGCCTTCCGGGCGTGGAATTACGCGCTCTCGACACCCGGAAGTCCCGATGCGGAACCGCTCGCGGGCGCTCGCGTGTCACCGGCGCTGTTCACGGTGCTGGGCATTCGTCCCCAGCTTGGGCAACCCTTTGCCACGAGTGATGCCATCCCGGGAGCGCCTAACGTCGCCCTGATCAGTCATGACCTGTGGCAACGCCGGTTTGGCGCCGACCGCACCATTGTGGGACAGCGGGTCACGCTGAACGGCCAGGCGTTTACGGTGACGGGCGTGATGCCCCGCGGCTTCACCTTTCCGCGTGGCGCCGAGCTGCCGTCGCCGTTCGGCTTCGGGCTTCGCACCGAGGTGTGGACCCCACTCGTGTTCGACTCGAGCGACACGCGTAACTACGGCATGATGAACCTGTCGGCGATCGGTCGCATCGCGACTCCTGACACGCGGCTCGCGGCGCAGGGCGAGTTGAGCGGGATCATGAAGCGCTTCCTGCAGGAGAACGCGCCGAACCTGAAGCTGGATTACGTCGTGCGTCCCCTGTCGGATCAGGCCGGCCAGAAGGTTCAACGCACGTTGCTGATCCTTTCAGGCGCCGTCCTGCTTGTCCTGCTGATTGCGACGGCGAACGTCGCCAGCCTGCTCGTGGCACGGACCTCCGCGCGCCAGCGGGAGCTCGCGGTACGCGCCGCCCTTGGTGCCGGCCGTGCGCGAATCGCCAGGCAACTCGTCACGGAACACCTCGTGCTCGCCGCCGCAGGAACCGCCATCGGGTTGGTGATCGCGTACTTGACGACGCAGGTCATGCTCGCGCTGGTGCCCGGATCCATGCCACGCGCGGATGACATCGGACTTGATTGGCGGGTGCTGTCCTTCGCGACGATCGTCGCCCTGGTGGTGGGAAGCGCTTTTGGACTGGCCGCGACAGTTGCGGTGCGCTGGTCCGGGTTGGGCGCCGCCCTGCACGAAGGCGACCTGCGATCCGCCGGTAGCGTCAGGCGTCGATACGGAAGGCGGCTCCTCGCGGCCACTGAGGTGGCATTGTCGTTGATGCTCCTCATCGGGGCGGCGCTCCTGACGCGAAGTTTTATTTCGCTGCAGCAGGTGCAACTCGGGTTCGACCAGTCGAACGTTGTCACCGCGCACCTCGGAATTCCCGTGGCCGGACGGTTCAACCCGGCGCGCGATGGAGGCCGATGGATTGCCACCTTTCGCGAGATCTCGGCGCGCGTGTCGTCCCTGGAAGGAGTAGCGGCCGCCGGGATGGTGAGCTCACTTCCCTTGAGTGGCTCATTTGAGAACGGTGGCCTGCGCCTGCCGGGGATTACGTACGAACCTGGCAAGAATCCGACGGCGAACTACAACGTCGTCGCCGGCGACTACTTCAAGGCGGCCGGAATTCGCCTGCTGGCCGGCCGTGCGTTCGATGCAACCGACGATGATGCGAACCGTGCCACGATCATCATCAATCGTGTGGTGGCCAAGGAGCTCTTCGGCTCGGAGTCCGCAGCGATCGGTCGTGAACTTCGCGCGATGTTCGAATTCAACCGTGATCGACCACCGCGCACGGTGGTCGGCGTGGTGGATGTCGTAAAGGCGGTCGCGGCCGACGAGCCACCGCGGTCGCAGGTCTAT
>DATMBT010000520.1:0-2872 GCA_035559475.1 Gemmatimonadaceae bacterium | reverse complement strand
CTTCTTGAGCTGATCCACCAGCGCCTCGCCCGCCTGGTTGAACCCCTTGTACACGTCCTTCAGGCCTTCGGGCGTCACCGCCTCGACGCCGACGAGCGCCCCCTTGATATTCGCGTTACGCATGGCGTCGAGGAACGAACCGTCCTCAGCCGCTTCCATCGTGATTTGGGTGAAGAACACCATGTCGCGTGGCAGCTTCGCCAGCCGTTCCATCAACTCGAATCGCTCCGCCCGTAGGCCGCGCAACTGTTCGAGGCGCGCCGTGTTGTTCTGACGCTCCGCCATGGCCAGATCGGCCAGCGTGACCGGGTAGAAATTGTCGTCCGCAAGCGCGACGAAGCGGTACCCCCGCCGCCGCAGCTCCACAATCTCGGAGACGACGCTGTCCACGGCGCGCTGCCGCGGCTTCTGCCCGTCCGTGCGCCACACCGAGCAGAACGAACAGTGTTTCGGGCAGCCGCGCACCGTCTGCACCGAGCCCCACATGTATCGCCCTTCCGGCAGCAGATCCCAGCGCGCGGGAACGAACTTGTCGGCATCCACGCGTCCGCCGTCGTAGCGTGACTGCAGCGTGCCCTGCACGGCATGTTCGATCACCATCGGCCACACGACGTCGCCGTCGCCGGAGACAACGGCATGCGCGGCGCCACGTTCCTGCGCTTCGTCCGGATACAGGGTGGCGTGGATGCCGCCGAAGATCACCGTCGCGCCGCGCGCCCGCACCGCAGTGCCAATCTCATAACCACGCAGCGCATTGCCAGTGTGGATCCCGATTCCGACGATGTCACCGGGCTGGATCGTTTCGAGATCGAGCGCCTCGAGTGTTTCATCGACGATGCGTGGTGGTCCGTAGGCAGTCGGCGTGGCCGCAGCCAGGACGAACAGCCAGCGCGGCGTGATGACGCCGACACCGAATGACAAATGGCTCGGGTTCACCAGGTGCACGGTCACTGGACCTGTCGGGCGCACGGATGGCACCGGCGAGTGAAACACGAGAGGCTTGGACACTGCGCTCGACATCGTCACGCTCCTGCGCGGCAGCTTGTTGACGGCGACTGCCGGAAGCTCGGAGGCTGAGGCGACGTCACTGACGTGGCACCAGTCTGGCGGGCGGAATGTAGTCTAGCGTACATTCTCAGGAGCATACTTCGGCGTGGTAGGCTTGCGCTTCACGCTTTTCTGAGCTGTGCCCGCGGTTGCATCGACCGCGCCCCTCCAGTCTCATCGAAGCACCTGAACCTGTTTCAGGTCGATTCCGAGGAGACGTCATGCGGAGGCGGCCCCACTCACCCACGCGCGTACTTCCTGACGGTACGCCGCTGCGGAACCGTCTCCTGGCGGCGCTGCCGACGGCTGAGTACAAGCGAATCGCCACGCACCTGCGTCTGCAGTCGACCGTCACCGGGGACACGCTCCAACCGCATGGGCGTCCGATCAGCGACGTGTACTTTCCCAACGACGGAGTGTTCTCGATCACGAACCGGATGCGCAGCGGTGCGCTGGTTGAGGTGGCGACGGTCGGGCGTGAAGGCATGCTCGGCGTCGGCGTGTTTCTTGGAGATCGATCAGGTAATGGACCGACGTTCCAGCAGGTCGCGAGTGGGGTCGTGGCCGCGCTGCCCGTTTCCTTCTTCATGAGGGAGACGGCGATCAAGGGTACGTTTCGCGAGTTGATGGCGCTCTACGCGCAGGCGACACTCTTACAGACGATGCAGTGCACCGCCTGTAATGCGCTGCACGACGTCACGCAACGCTGCTGCCGGTGGCTGCTGCAGACACACGACCGTGTCGATGCCGACGACTTTCCGGTGAAGCACGAATTCCTCGCCATCATGCTTGGTGTGCATCGGCCCACAGTCAGCGTCGTTCTTCATGCGCTTCAAGAGTCCGGACTGGTCTCCAGCGGCTACGGACGCATGCGCGTCCTCCGCCGCCGGCAACTCGAAGCGGCGTCGTGTGAGTGCTATGCCGTCATTCGCCGCCATTACGTTCGGCTTGGACTGTAATCACCTATAATCAACCTTCCTGCTTTTCTGAGCTCTGGGCCACTCCGGCCGAGCCCTCACCAAAGCCTTTTGCGTGAGGGGCCCTGTGGCCATTGACCTTCCCTTCGTTGCACGGTCCGCCGAGGCGTCAGCCCCATGAACTCGTACGACTCCTGGAGCGGCAGCGGGAATCGGTCAACGCAGGCACGAGTGGTGACGCTGCCGACGACATGTCCGGCGTGTCAGTCCGCCTCGATCACGACCACTTCGCGCAACCCCGACGAGAATTCATATTGGCGATGCGGCGGGTGCGGAGAGGTCTGGAACGCCTCTCGGCGGAGCGACGTGCAACGCGGCGGCTATCGATGGCGGTGACCACCCCGTTCCCGACGAGTCCGTCTGACGTGGCAACGCTCACGGTGCCGGAATTCACCTGCGAGTTGCAGTTGAATGCGTCCGTGTCGATCGACGACGTCTGTCAGCGGTTTGTCGAGGACGCGAACCGGGCCCTGGTCTGGCTTATCCGATTCCGGGCGCTGACGGCGTGGTGCGAACGCACAGACACGGCGCCCTGGCTGCGAGCGGAGCCGTTGCGCGCTCAACATGCCCGCGAGCTCGCGGCGAGCTTTGAGCTGAATGAGGACTGGGAATTCGACGCCGGGGAATTCCGTTCGGCTGTTCGATCGATGGCGACCCGACACCGGGTGGCACGGGCTCTCGGCTTTCCTCGCTACCTGCCGTCGTCTTAATCGGCGATCCCACTCCGCGCGCAGCCGGTACGACCCGCCGCGTTTCGTTTTTGGTTACCGCGCGTCCCGCCCGAACGGCCCAATGTCGAGCGTCATGTTCACCACGGCGATCATGCCCAGCAGGAGCAACAACACCGC
>DATMBT010000519.1:0-7073 GCA_035559475.1 Gemmatimonadaceae bacterium | reverse complement strand
CAAGGCGATGGGGGTGCATCTCTGTTAGGGTCGAGGGTCGAGGGTCGAGGGTCGAGTCTTCACCCTGCAACCTTCCCTCGACCCTCGACCCCCGACCCTCTACCCTCAGAAAGAAAACATCTGCGTGAACTTCACCGTGATCGACCGGCCCGCCAATGGCGCGTCCGCGGTCAGGAACCGCTGGTCGTTGTACACGATGAACAGGTCGCTCAGCGGATGGTGAATCAGGTTGAACCGCACGTTCGCGTTCATCTGCTCTGTCGTCGGATCGTATTGCGACAGCGCATCCACGAACATCGCCGGCGTGAAGGAGTAATTCGCCCGCAGCGTGTACACCGAGTTCACGAAACTGCCGTCCGGAAGCTCAAGCTCGCCGTCGGTGCGTTGCACGCCGGCACTCACGCGCAGGCGAAAGTTCGGACGCCACATGAGCGTTGCCGCGAGGGACTTCTGTGACCCGTTGTAGAGTCCACCGAAGGTCCACCGCGACTGCAGCGACAACGGACGGCTCAGGTCCGTGTTGGCCAGGATGCCGAATTCATTCCAGCCATACGGGCCCGCGGGGAGTGCGTCCGCCTCTGGCGAGAGTTTCAGCGGCGCGTCGAGCAGGTTGAACGCAGGATTGTACGACAGCTCGAGCACCGCGCCGTTCTCGAAGAAGAACGTCTGCCCTGTGTGCAGTCGCTTCTGCACCATGTGATTCTGCTGGTCCGTGTAGAGATCCCACACGATGTGCGGATGCAGCTCGCGAATGCCGTTGCGGCGCAGCAACTCCGGTCGTGGCCGGAGGCCGACGTCCGCCAGCCACTTCTTGATGCCGATCCGTCGATAGAAGCCGATGTCGTTGTTGAAGTGTTCGCCCAGCGTCATGACGCCGACTTTGGTGTGGAAGTCGTTCCCCTCGTAGCTGAACGAGGTTCGGGCCGCATACTGGTCTTCACTGACGCCTGGCGTGCGTGTGGCAACGAGGTATGAGTTCCAGTCCACGCGATTGAAGAAGCGGATGTTGGCATCGACCCCGCCAACGCGATTGTAGTCGGCGCTGTTGTCGGTTGACTGGCGCTGCATGAACAACATGCCGATATCCGACCCGCGTCCGACGTTCCGGCGCAGGCGCACCACCGTGTAGTTGTTGGCGTCCGTGACGTCATCGCCGCGAACCTGCATGTTGAGCAGCCCGATCCCGAATCCACCGGCGACACCCGTCAGGCGCGCGCCGGCGTTGATGTCGAGCGGCTTGAGATCGTCCCTGATGCCGATGCGCCGGCTGAAGAAAAGCAGGTTGTCTTCGTCGGGTGTGGGCGGCGTGAAGACGCGATTCTGGCGCGCAGCGTCGCCGAGGTAGAACATGCCCGAGTTCTCGAGGAACGCCTCACGCTTCTCGGGAAAGAACTGCGTGAACTGCGTCAGGTTCACCTGCTGTTCATCGGCTTCGACCTGCGCGAAATCCGGGCGGACGGCCAGGTCGAGCGTCAGGCCACGCGTCACGGCGATCTTTGCGTCCACGCCTGCCTTGGCGTCACCTTCGAAGCCACTGACGCCGAGTTCACGGAGTGTCGTCGCGAGCAGGTACGGCTTCACACGGATGTCGCGACCACCCTCCCCCGGATGCAATCCGGTCAGGTCACCCGCCATGGAAACGCGCATCAGGTTGTACGCGCGTGGCACCGGCGCCCAGAACGTCACTTCGTTCTTCCGCCGGATGCGACGGGAGAAGTTGATTCCCCACGACTGGTTTGCGCCCGGATCGAATCGCAGCGTGCGGAATGGGATCCTGAATTCCGCCGTCCACCCCTCCGCCGTGCGCTGGGTCTTCACGTCCCAGACCGCATCCCAGCTCGAGTTGATCTCACGTCCCTCGTTGGCGATCTGCCGGTCAACGCGGCCGCCTTCCGGATTGACGATGAACACGTAGCCGTTTCGACGATCGCGGAACGTGTCGATGATGACCTCGAAGTCGTCCTGGTCATCTTCGCGAAAGTCCTTCCGGATGTCGTTGACGATTTCGTGCGTCGGGTCGCTGTCGTGCATCCGCGCGCCGATGTACAGGTACTGGTCATCGAAGGCGATCATGACTTCGGTCGCCTCGGTGGCAGGCTGTCCTTCGCGCGGCTCACTCTGGGTGAAATCCTTAGCCACCGCTGAGCGCTGCCAGGCCTCGTCGTCGAGGTTCCCGTCTACGCGGATGGCCTGCGGAACGCGCAGCGCCGGCACCGCGAGTCGCGCACTCGACGAAGCCGTGCCGCCGCCGTTCCCGCCCTGGGCGCCAAGAGTGACTGGCGCTATTCCGGCGAGAACGAAAACGATCATAACGGCCTGTGCGGTCAATCTGACGCGGCGCATGTGCGAATGAGGTGGAAGGACGAACGTCGCGAGACTAGCGCTCCTCGCGCTCCTCCACCAGCACCAACTCGCCCTCAACTCGCACGGAATACGCAGGCACACCTTCTTCGGCTGGTCCTCGGCGAAGTTCGCCGGTCACGCAGTCGAACCGCGCGCCGTGCCATGGGCACTCGATCGTTCCGTCCGGCAAGACCTCACCGGCCGAAAGCGGCATCCCCTGGTGCGCGCACTCGTCGCGCAGGGCCGACACCTTGTCGCCCTGGCGGATGAGGCAAACGCGTTCGCCGGACGCAAGAACTGCAGCGAACGTGCCGCCGTCGGGGATGTCGGTCAGCCGAAAGGCATCGGGCATTTGCGACCGGGTTCAGGCTTCAGGCTTCAGGCTGCAGGGAGGCGACAGGTTATACGCCTTCCGTTCCCGAAGCCTGAACCCCGAACCCCGTAGCCTCCTTCAAGGCATGCCACGCCATGGTCGCGCACTTCACGCGCGTGGGGAAACGCGCGACGCCCGCGAAGGCGCGCAGCGAGCCTAACGATTTGTCCGGCGGGTTTGCACCGTGGCCCGTTACCAGGTTGTGGAATCCCTCGAACAATGCTTCGGCCTCGCTCCTGGTCTTTCCCTTGATCGCCTGCGTCATCATTGAGGCCGAGGCCTTGGAGATCGCGCAGCCCTCGCCCGTGAACTTGACGTCGGTGATCACGTCGCCGTCCACCTGGACGCTGAGAGAGATGTGATCGCCGCACAGCGGATTGCGCCCATCGATGTGGTGGGCTCCCGGGATCTCTCCCCAGTTTCGCGGCGACCGGTTGTGGTCAAGGATGACTTCCTCGTAGAGCGCGCCCAGGTCCATCAGGCGAAGACCTCGCGCACGCGCTCCAGGCCGGCCACCAGCGCCGACACCTCGTCCATCGTGTTGTACAGGTAAAACGACGCGCGCGCCGTGGCGCCGCACCCGAACCGCGCCATCAGCGGCTGCGTGCAGTGATGACCGGCGCGAATCGCGATGCCGCTCTGGTCGAGGATCGTCGCGATGTCGTGCGGATGCACGCCGTCCATCGTGAAGCTCAGCACTCCCGCCTTGCCCGGCGCAGTGCCGATGAGCCGGATGCCGCGCAATGCCGATACGCGCGCCGTGGCTTCTTCAAGCAACGCCATTTCGTGTCGATGGATTGCGTCGAGGCCGACGCTCTCCAGGTACTCGATCGCGGCGCGGAACGCGACGACTGGTCCGATGGCGGGAGTCCCAGCCTCGAACTTGGAGGGCGCCTTCGCATACGTCGTCTTTTCGATCGTGACCGTCTCGATCATGTCGCCGCCGCCCTGGTAGGGTGGCAGGCGAATGAACCAGTCGCCGCGCGCATACAGAACACCGACGCCCGTGGGGCCGAGCATCTTGTGGCCCGAGAAGGCGAGGAAGTCGCAGCCGATGGACTGCACGTCGATCGGGATGTGCGGCGCGGCTTGCGCTCCGTCGAGCAGCACCGGGATGCCGCGCGCATGCGCGAGCTCCACGATGCGCTTCACCGGGTTGACGGTGCCCAGCGAGTTCGACACCCACGTGAGCGCGACCAGGCGCGTCTTCGGGCCGAGCATCGACTCGAATGCGTTCATGTCGAGCTCACCGATATCCGTCACCGGCACCGCGCGCAGGACGGCGCCCGTACGCTCGGCCATCAACTGCCACGGCACAATGTTCGAGTGATGCTCCATCTGCGACACGACGATCTCGTCGCCAGCCTTGACGAACTTCTGCCCGTACGACGACGCGACGAGGTTGATCCCCTCGGTCGTGTTGCGCGTGAAGACCACTTCGTTCACCGACTCGGCGTTGATGAATCGCCGCACCGCTTCACGTGTTTCGTCGTACTTGATCGTCGCCAGTTCGCTCAGGTAGTGCACACCGCGGTGGATGTTGCCGTTTTCCTCTTCGTAATACCGCGTGAGCGCTTCGATCACCTGCCGCGGCTTCTGGCTCGTCGCTGCGCTGTCGAGGTAAACCAACGGGCGACCGCGCGGGTGGATTCCCAGGATGGGGAAATCAGCCCGGATCCGCTCGACGTCGAGCCCCGCCCCGGAAACTGCCAACCCTGATCGTTCAGTGAGAGTTGCCATTGTCAGTCAGGAAAAACATTTCAACGCAGAGGCCGCAGAGCACGCCGAGGAAACTTGAATGATGCTCATGTCCTCTGCGATCTCAGCGTCCTCTGCGTTTAGGGTGTTTCAGAGCGTTGTCGCATTCACGGGCCTAACCAGTCGTTCCAGTGAAACGCTGAAGCGTCAGTCGCTCGAGTCCCTCGCGAAGCGCATCAACAGGAATCGTCTCGAGCACCTCGGCCGCAAACGCATAGGTGAGCAGCTTGCGCGCCTCGCTGTTCCGGATCCCGCGGCTCTTCATGTAGAACAGGGCGGTTTCGTCGATCCGGCCAACGGTCGCGCCGTGCGTGCACTTCACGTCGTCGGCAAAGATCTCGAGCTGCGGCTTCGTGTCGATCCGCGCGCGCTCGGACAACAGCAACGTGTTGTTGGTCTGCTTGCCGTCCGTTTTCTGCGCCGCAGGGTGAACGTACACCTTCCCGTTGAACACTCCGTGCGATGAGCCATCGAGCACGCCCTTGTACAGCTCGCGGCTGTAACAGTCGGGCTCGAGGTGCTCGATGCGCGTCTGGTGATCGCAGTGCTGCGAGCCACCAAGCATGTACAGTCCGTTCAGCGTGGCGCCGCAGCCCTGGCCGTGCAGTCCCGCATAGACATTGATGCGCGACAGGTCAGCGCCCGTGGCAAACGAAAATGACAGGAAATGCGAGTCCCGCGACTGCTTGACCACAGTCGTGCCGACATGGAATGCGTCGCGAGCCTCCTGCTGCAGCCGGAACAGGTGCAACGTTGCGCCGTCGCCGACCACTGCCTCGGTGACTGCGTTGGTGAAGTACTTCCTGCCGCCGACGGCAGCGTACTGTTCGATGATCGTTGCCTGTGACTGCGGCTCGGCAACCACCAGCACACGTGGGTGACTGGCTCCGCCTTCCGCCGCCGAGTCACTGATGAAGAGCAGCTCGATGGGTTCCGCCGCGGTCACGCCTTTCTGCACCTGGATGACGGCGCCGTCGTGCATCAGCGCCGTGTTGATCGCGGTGAAGACCTGCGCCGGATCGTCGATGTCGGCGTGATGAGTCAGGTGACGCTCGAGAAGCGACGGTTCTTCGCGGAACGCAACCGCAAGGCTCATCACCTTGATGCCATCGAGCGCCTCGACGCGTGACAGCGACGGCGCGTACCGTCCGTTGACGAACACGAGGCGCGGCCACGTGCGCTCACCGAAGAGGAACGGCGTGAGGTGATCCGCGGTCACCGCGCCCGTGGGCGCGCGCATGGCCTCGAACGTTGATTCGGCGATGGGCGCCGGGTTCGTGAAGTGCCAGTCCTCGTTGCGCATCGTCGGGAAGCCGGCGGACTGGAAGCTCGCCATGGCGCGCGCGCGCACCTTCGACAGCCACGCGGGCCCCTCGGGCCGCGCCGTCGTGAACTGTTCAAGAAATGCGGTGCTCACGTCAGGCTCCCGCTCCCTGCTCAGCCGTCACCCAGTCGTAGCCGCGCTCCTCGAGCTGCAGCGCCAGTTCCTTCCCGCCAGAACGGGCAATGCGCCCGTCAACGAGCACGTGGACATGGTCGGGCACTATGTAATTGAGCAGCCGTTGGTAGTGAGTCACGACGAGGAACGCGTTGTCCTTGCGACGCAGCTTGTTCACGCCGTCAGCCACCGTGCGCAGCGCATCGATGTCGAGGCCCGAGTCCGTTTCGTCGAGGATCGCCAGCATAGGGTCCAGCACCGCAAGCTGCAGGATCTCGTTGCGCTTCTTTTCGCCTCCGGAGAACCCGGCGTTGACCGAGCGACTGAGCATCGAATCGTCCAGGTCGACCAGCTTGAGCCGCTCCTCGACGACGTCCAGGAACTCGATGGGATCTTTTTCGGGTTCCCCGCGCGCCTTGCGGATCTCGTTGTAGGCCGAGCGAAGGAAATACGCGTTCGACACGCCGGGAATCTCGACGGGATACTGGAACGCGAGGAACACGCCAGCCTGCGCGCGCTCTTCGGGTTCCATCTCGAAGAGGTTCTGCCCGCGGTACGTCACCGAGCCGCCGGTGATCTCGTACCCTGGGTGACCCGCCAGGACCTGGGCCAGCGTGCTCTTGCCTGACCCGTTAGGCCCCATGATCGCGTGGATTTCTCCAGCTTCGACGTCGAGCGAAATCCCCTTGAGGATTTCCTTGCCACTTACTGAAGCACGTAACTCGGATATGTGGAGCATTTGAAATAGTGACTGGTGACTGGTGACTGGTGACTGGTGACTCGGCACTGCTGTTCGCCTGCCCGTGTGCCCGTTTCCCCGACTACCCGTTAGCCCACCGACCCCTCAAGCGTAATCCCAAGCAGTTGCTGGGCCTCGAGCGCAAACTCCATCGGCAGTTCCTTGAAGACTTCGCGGCAGAAGCCGGAGACGATCATCGATACCGCCTGCTCGCCGCTGAGCCCCCGCTGCTTGCAATAGAAGATCTGGTCTTCACCGATCTTCGACGTGCTGGCCTCGTGCTCCACGATCGCGGTGTTGTTCTGCACTTCGATGTACGGGAAAGTGTGCGCGCCGCAGTTATTCCCGATCAGCATCGAGTCACACTGCGTGTAGTTGCGCGCGCCCTCGGCTTTCGGCAGCACCTGCACGCGGCCGCGATA
>DATMBT010000518.1:0-4620 GCA_035559475.1 Gemmatimonadaceae bacterium | reverse complement strand
GATGAGACGGATTCTCCTGTTGCTCGTGGCGTTGAGCGGATGTGTCGCGCCCCTCAAGCTCGCGAAAGATGACTCACCGGTCGTTCTCTCGCGGCAACTGATCACGGCGCCAGATCCTTCCGTGCGCGGATCGCACACGGTGCGAACGCTCTATTACGGAAGCGGCACCGACAAGAACCGGCCGGTCTTCAAGGATTCGGTCACCCTGAAGACGGCGTCGGTCGATGGCAGCAAACTGGCCGACGTTCCTGGCCAGGCCGGAAAGGATCGCACGAAGTACTGGGGCTTCGGCTTCAACAAGATGCCCGTCAACGGGCGCGTATGGTATCCGGACGGCGCTGGTCCCTTTCCGCTCGTGCTCATCGTGCACGGCAACCACAACATGAAGGACTTCTCGGACCCGGGATACGCCTATCTTGGCGAGCTGCTCGCGTCGCGCGGGTTCATCATGGCCTCGGTGGACGAGAATTTCCTGAACGGCGGTATCAGCCGCGAGAACGACGCGCGCGGATGGATGCTGTTGCAGCACCTCAAACAGTGGCGGCGCTTCAATGATTCGACCGGCTCGCCGCTGCAGGGCAAGGTGGACACGAGTCGCATCGCACTCATGGGGCACTCGCGTGGTGGTGAGGCAGTGGCGGTTGCCGCTGCCTTCAATCGCTTGAAGAACTATCCCGACGACGCGACCGTGAAGTTCGACTTCGGGTTCAATATCCGTTCGCTGGTCGCAATCGCCCCGGTTGACGGGCAATACCGTCCGTCGGACAAGCCCACGCCGGTTGCCAATGTCAACTACTTCCTCATCCACGGCTCGCACGATGGGGACGTGTCCACGTTCAGTGGCCTGCAGCAATACGAGCGCATCAAGTTCACCGACGGTGGCGACTGGTTCAAATCCGCGTTTTTCGTGTATCGCGCGAACCACGGCCAGTGGAACACCTCGTGGGGCAACAAGGACAATGGACCACGCAGCGCGCGCTTCCTCGACCTGCGCGGGTTGCTTCCCCCGGAAGCACAGCGCCGTTTCGCCGAGGTGACGATCACGGCGTTCCTCGAATCCACGCTGCTGGGGAAGCGGGAATACCTGCCGCTGTTCCGGGATCACCGCGTCGCCGGTGGTTGGCTGCCGAAGACGATGTATACGACGCGCTTCGAGGAGAGTTCTTTCCGCGCCGCCGCCGACTTCGAGGACGACGTCGACGTCACGACGGGCAACGCCCCCGGGATCCGGCTGGCAGGCGATTCGCTCGCTACGTGGAAGGAAGCGCAGGTCCCGTTCCGCTCCCGGAACAGCACGCAGTTCCACAACGCGGCATGGATCGGCTGGAACAACCGGATCGCCGGCGACGACACCACGAAGATGGGCCGGCCGGCGGCGTACGAGATCGCGTTAGGTGACTCGTTGCGCGCCGCCTGGCGCGTGGACCACTCGAGCGCACTGGTCTTTTCGATGGCGGCGACCGACACCAAGCCGGGGCCGCGTCAACCCGCGAAGGACACCACGAAGAAGGACAGCACGAAGAAGGACACGGCAAAGAAGGCACCTGCGCGTCGCCCGCCACCGCCGCCCAAGGGACCGGATACGACCGTGTTCGACCTCAGCGTCGAAATCACGGACGCGTCAGGCACGGCCGCGAAAGTCCCACTCAGCACCTACGGGCCGGTACGCCGGCCCGTGGAGTCCTACATCTACCGACGCAACGGCCGCGACAAGCTGCGCTTCGGGAGCCTGTCCGAGATCGTGCTGCAGACTTACGTCATTCCGTTCGAGGAGTGGAGGAGGGCGTCGCCCACGATTGACCTCGATCGCATAACGCGTGTTCGGCTCCTGTTTGACAGGACACCCGCCGGCTCCATCGTGCTCGACAACATCGGGTTCTCACGCATCAGCCGCGATTTCCTCATCGCCAACGGAAGCGGTCTATGACAAGCAAAAAGGGTCAGACTCCATTTGCAGCGAGCTCGCGTGACGATGGGTGGCGAAAACGGCGCAAATGGAGTCTGACCCTTTTTGCGTTGCTGGTTGGCGTGCCACTGACCGCCGGCGCTCAGTACGACCTGTATGCGCCCACGGTAGTGCAACTCGCGCCGACGCCGCGCGCGGCGGTCCTGGGGAACACGGCTGCGGCCCGCGACATCGAGGCCATTTTCGGCAATCCCGCGCTCGTCGGGGTGGCCGCCGGCACCGTCGCCGGCTTCGCGCGGTACGACGCGTCTACCCTCCTGAGTGTGGCGTCGTCAACATCGTTAGGCTCGTTCAGCGTGGGCATCGGTGGCCAGTACCTCGATGGGTTCACGCTGAGCGACGGTCTCCCACTCTCGAGTCACGCCCTGCTGGTCGGCGGCCACCTGCCCATGTCCAGTGCTGCAGGCGCCTTCGCCCTGGCCACCACGTACCGCAACGTGCGCGTCGGCGCCGCGGTGAAATACGTCGAACAAAGCCAGGGATCGCTGCAGGACGCGGCGCCCGCGCTGGACCTCGGGATTGCGAAGGACCTCTCACGGATCACCGCTGGCCTGACCGTGCAGAACATCGGCGCGGGACTCGATTTCCCGAACACCTCGGTACAGTTGCCACTCCGCTTCTCGGCGGGCCTCGCCGGTTATGGCTATTCGTTTGGGTGGTTCGACCTGAGCGGTACAGCTGGTGTATCGGTGCTTCCGAACGGTGACGTGCTCCCCGCGGGCGGCCTCGAAGTGGGCTACGTGCCGATGGAAGGCTACAACTTCATGGCACGCGTCGGACTGAAAAGACCCGAACTGGCGGCACAGCAGCCGTTCAGCTTTGGCGTCACCGCCGCACTTGATCGCTTCAGCCTCGAGTACGCGTACGAAGACTGGGAGGGCGGGAGCGCCCACCGGTTGGCGTTGCGCGTGCGCTGACGCGGGGGCATCTTGGCCAGCGCGTGGGCAACCCGCGTGGCCGCGTAACAGTCGCAGGACGCCGGCCGCTTTTCACCGAGTGATCGAGGGCAGAGAGATGGTTTCGAGCTACGCGATTCGGTTCATGCGCGGCACTGCCGCAGCCGCGATGGTCGTCGCCACCGCTGGCATCGCCCAGGCGCAGGGCGGGGCGCCATCCACGGTCACCTTCACTGGTGGACGTGGAAACATTTCGAACACGGTGGCGATACCGGCGAATGCCGCGGTGGTGTGGACCTCCGGGACAGTTCCCAGCGTTGCAGACACGAGCGCGCCTGCCGGCACGCGTGCCCGCTACGGCGACACGAAGACCCAGGCGATCAGCGTCCTGACGGCCATCGAGGCAAGACTCAAGGAGCACGGCCTCACCATGAAGGACGTCGTCTACCTCAGGGCCTACCTCGTTCCCGACAAGGAAAAGGGCGGCACGATCGATACGCAGGGATGGAATGCGGCGTACGGCCAGTTCTTCAACAACGCGACGAACCCGGTGAAGCCGGCCCGCTCCACGGTCGGCGTGGCCGCCCTGGTCAGCGCTGATTACCTGGTCGAGGTCGAGGCGTTCGCGGTCTTCCCGCCGAAGTAGACATAGTGAGGAGTTGTCTGGCGCGGTGCCTCCTGTGTGGGAGGCACCGCGCGCTGCTTTTCCGGCACTGCTGATCGGGCCAACCACTGGCGTCACGCGCCCGCCCGGTTCCGTCACGCCGCGCGCCATGTCATCACGCGGACGACCACGATCGTCACGTTAGGCAGCGGCGGGTCACGTGCCGACCCTGTTTCGTCACGCGGCGTGCCGGGATGCCTAACAAGTAACGGGCGTGACCTTTTCCGGCACAGGTGTCACGTGGAACGTGCGCCACAGCAGTGACGCAGGGCACACGCTGGCGCTGCCGTTGGCGAATGGACCACAACATCGGGGAACTCGTTGCGCCGCTTCACGCTCCCAGCGGCGGGCACAACTGGCATGGCCATTGCTTTCTCATCGGCGCACGAGCACCCCGACCTCTCCACCGTCCCACCTTCACGCGGGCTACTGACTCATGAAGCCGATCAACCCCTGGCGCTCCCTCCTCGCCTTCGTCGCCTCGCTCGGCCTCGCCGCCTGCGCGACGGATTCCCCCACGGCGCCAAAACTGGCCGGTGAAGCAGACAAGGCCCTCGTCTCCGAGCTGGTCGGGGGGTTGGTCAGCAAGGATGCGCTCACCTGGAAGAACCCCCTTGCGGAAGACATCAAGGTTTCCGCCGTCATCGGGAAGGAAGGCGGGTCGCTGTCCATTCCTGCCGCCGGCTTCTACCTCACGATTCCCGAAGGTGCGGTGCAGGAGCCGACGGACTTCACCGTCACGGCGCTCAAGGGGAAACTCGTCGCGTATGAGTTCGGCCCGCACGGTATCACGTTCAAGAAAGGACTCCAGGCCCGCCAGGACCTCGGCCCCACAGACTGGAGGTTGCTGCAGCTAAGGCCCCTCGTTGCCGGGTATTTCTCTGACGAGGCGCACCTCGACTACGCGGCCAAGACGGCCCTGCTGGCCGAGGTGATCACCGGCGTTACCATCCCGCTCACGAAGCAATTCAATTTCTCAATCGAGCACTTTTCGGGGTACGTCGTGGCCTGGTAGACGGAGTTCAGTGACAACCTTCACAATCCCTTAGCAGGACGGCGGAGCGCCCTCACGTGGCTCCGCCGTTTTGCTTCCG
>DATMBT010000517.1:0-4293 GCA_035559475.1 Gemmatimonadaceae bacterium | reverse complement strand
GACTTCATGAACCCGGCGCCTGACATGGACGTGTATTCGCTCACACCGATGTATTTCGAGTGGGCCGTGCAGAAGATGGCGGACATGGCGATCCGACTGGCGCTGAAGCCGAGACCGCAGCTGGGCGACTTGCGTTGGGGAACACTCTTCTAGGATGTCGGATGTCGGAAGTCAGATGTCGGAAAACTGCCAACCCGGATCAGGGCTGATATCGATCGGCAGTGGTCGCGAATCCAATCGAGTATCCGAATTGATCAAGGTGGAGCAGTTTACCTGATGTCTGACATCCGACCTCCGACATCCATGCTCGAGGCCTACCATGCTCTCCTCACGCCGGAGATAGCCGAGGCCTCCCACGCGCACCTCGAGGGAGTCCTCAGGAACCGGGGCCTGGTGTTCGGCGGACGCCCGTTATGCACCGTGCTCCGGCCTCGCCTCATGCGGCACGACGAATACGCGTCGCTCCAGGCGCGGGTCATGCCACTCTTGCGCGCGTTCAGACGTGTTCATGATCGCGCGATGCGTGAGCCTGCCTTTCGCCAGCACTTCGGGCTTACGGATTGGGAAGAGACCCTGCTGGCCGATGACCCGGGCTACGCGCGACCCACGCCCACCTCACGGCTCGATTTCTTTGCCGTCCCGGGCGCCAAGTCGTTAGGCCTCACCGAATACAACGCCGAAACGCCCGCCGGCGCGGCGTACGGCGACACGCTGAGCGACGTGTTCCTCGACATGCCGGCCATGCGTGAATTCGCGCGGACACACGAGATTACGCCGCTCCCGGCGCGGCACGGTGTCACGGGCGCACTGCTCGACGCCTGGCACGAATTCTCCGGCACGCGCGCCAGGCCGCGCATCGCCATCCTGGACTGGGACGACGTGCCCACGCGCACGGAGTTCGAGCTCTACCAGTCGCATTTCACCGCGATGGGGCTGGACTGCGTGATCGAAGACCCGCGGAACGTCGAGTACCGCAATGGCAGGTTGATGGTCGCGGGCGCACCGGCAGACCTGGTCTACAAGCGCGTGTTGATCGCAGAGCTGGTCGAGCAGTGCGGACTCGAGTCAGCACTCGTTCGTGCGGTCCGTGAGCGCGCCGTGTGCATGGTGGATGGCTTTCGCTGCAAGATCCTGCACAAGAAGGCGTCCCTCGCGGTACTCAGCGACGAGACCAATGCTGACATGTTCCCGCTGGACGAGCGTCTCGCGATTGCCGGCTGCATCCCCTGGACGAGAGTCGTCGCCGATCGAACCACGACGTGGCGCGGCGCGGCGGTGGACCTGGTGCGGCTGATCCTCGACCTGCGGGAATGGCTCGTACTCAAGCCCAACGACGACTACGGCGGGAAGGGGATCACCCTCGGCTGGACCGTGGATAACGCGGCCTGGGAAACGGCGGTGAAGGCAGCCCTCGCGTCGCCGCACATCGTGCAGGAGCGGGTCGAGGTCCCCAGCGAAGCGTACCCAAGCTGGGTGGACGGACGCCTCGAGTTGGTCGATCGCCAGTTCGACACGGCACCCTTCGTGACGAATGGTGAATACATGGAAGGCCTCTTGACGCGACTCTCGACCGCGGTGCTGCTTAACGTCACGGCCGGCGGCGGGAGTACGGTGCCCACCTTCCTGGTAGCGCCGCGATCCTGAATCGGATGTGAGAGGTGGGATGTGGGAAAACCCGAACCAAAGATCAAGACCGATACTGGTTTCGAGCCTCCGCCTTGATCGACGTTGATCGGTTCCTCCCAAATCTCACATCCCACATCCACCATCCAAGCATGAAGGCCCCCTCCCTCACCATCGGCGTCGAAGAAGAGTACCAGATCATCGACCCCGTCACCCGGGAACTGCAGTCGTACATTACGCAGATCCTGGAGGACGAGCGGCTGGTGCTCGGGCAGGTGAAGCCGGAGCTGCACCAGTCCATCGTCGAGGTGGGAACGACCATCTGCCACACGCCACAGGACGTGCGCGCGCAGCTCGTCGACCTCCGGCGCAGCGTGATGGAGCTGGCGGGTCGCAAGGGACTCAAGATCGCCGCCGCAGGAACACACCCGTTCTCCCACTGGGCCAACCAGGAGATCACGCCGCTCGAGCGCTACCTGGGCACGCGTGAGGCCATGGGGCAGCTTGCGCAACAGCTGCTGATCTTCGGCACGCACGTGCACATCGGGATCGAGGACCGCGACTTCCTCATCGACTGCTCGAACGTCTCTCGTTATGTGCTGCCGCACATCCTCTGCCTGTCAACCAGTTCGCCGTTCTGGATCGGTCGCGACACGGGACTCAAGTCGTATCGCTCGGCGGTCTTCCGCGCGTTCCCGCGCACGGGGCTCCCGCCGTACCTCGCCTCCTGGAACGCATACCTCGGCTATCTCCAGACGCTCATCAACACCGGGTGCATTCCGGACGGCTCCAAGGTCTGGTGGGACGTGCGCCCGCACTGGAAGTATCCCACGCTCGAGTTTCGGGTGTGCGACGTGTGCACCCGCGTCGATGAAGCGGTCTGCATCGCCGCCATCCTGCAGGCGCTGATCTTCAAGCTGTGGAAGCTGCGGTGCGACAACATGACGTTCCGCGTGTATCCGGCCGAACTGGTCGAGGAGAACAAGTGGCGCGCGGTGCGGTATGGACTCGGCGGCAAGTTGATCGACTTCGGCCGCGAAACGGAAATGCCCGCGGCCGACCTCATTCGAGAATTCATCGAGTGGTTCCTCGGCGATGTCCTCGATGAACTCGGCACGAGGAAGGAAGTCGAATACGCGTTCAAGATCCTGAAGGAGGGGTCGAGCGCCGATCGGCAACTCGAGGTGTATCGCCGCACCGGCGACCTGCGTGCCGTGGTGGACCAGCTCATCCTCGAAACCGAGGAAGGGGTCTTGCCCGCGCCCGCGCTGCTCCGCACGGACGAACGGCCAGTCGGGTTCCGGCCAGTGTCCGAAATGGAAGTCCCCATTCCGGCGGGCGCGAATGGCGAGGCGATCAGGATCGCCACCGACGCCAGGGACTGAGCGATTGCAGAATGCAGAGTGCAGAACGGCAAAGTGCAAATGATCTAATGTCGATTCGGCCCTGCGTCAGGCGCGAACTTCGTCAGGATATATTTCAAGCGCACGCAATCGCCCGAGCCTTTCTGGAGCATGGATGAGCAGTAACCGACGCCCGACTATCGGAATCACGACACAATCGCTGCAGGCCATCGACGGCATCCCGGCGGCGTTGCCGGCGTCGGTGGTGATGAACCAGCGATACTACGAGGCGGTCGCCGCCGCTGGTGCCGCACCCGTGCTCATCCCGCTGCTGGACGACATCGATGCCCTGCGCGCGACGTATGAGGCCTGTGCGGGCATCATGATTCCGGGCGGCGTCGACATGGATCCGGGGACCTATGGCGAGGCGCCTCACGAGCGGCTCGGCCGGGTTGATCCCGCACGCGACCGCGTCGAGTTGCAGCTGACGCGCTGGGCCATCGAGGACCGGAAACCGCTGCTTGGCCTGTGTCGAGGGTTGCAGGTGATCAACGTGGCCGCCGGGGGTACGCTCTACCAGGATCTCGACGCGCAACTCGACGGTGCGATCCGCCACGACTACTTCCCGACGTATGGCTTCGACCGTGACTACGTATCGCACGACGTGGCCGTCGCACCCGCCTCACGCCTGCGATCGCTCGTGGAAATTGACCAGCTCCCGGTAAACAGCATGCATCACCAGGGCGTGAAGCGACTGGGGGCCGGGCTCGTGGCCTGCGCGCACGCGGCCGACGGGTTGATCGAGGCCGTTGAGTCGGTGAACGGCCACTGGATGGTCGGCGTGCAGTGGCATCCGGAGGTCTTCGAGGCGGATGATCCACACACCCGCGAACTGTTCCGCGGGTTCGTGAGAGCTGCTGGCGGAGTTTGACCTGGATGGCGGATGGCGGATGGCGGAGGTCGGAGAAACTGCAGGGCGATCGAGTCGGAGTTAATTGGCATGAACCGCGCTGTCCCAATCCGTTGTGTTCATGCCTTGTGCAGTGTATCCCCCATCCGCCATCTGCCTTCCGCCATCCGTTTCCTCTGGGTTCTGTCCTCCGGCCTCTGGCTTCCGGCCTGCACCAAAGACCTCCAGCTCATCCAGGACCCGCCTAACGCCGTCGCCGCCACGACGACCGGCCCCTGGGCGAGCATGATCTACGCCGCCCGGACCGACAGCGGCGTCATCGTGGTCGACCTGGGCTGGACGGGATCGGAAGACGTGCTGGCGAGTCTCATGGGCCAGCTCGGCGCGACGCCGGCTGATGTCCGGTTCGTCTTCCTC
>DATMBT010000516.1:0-2957 GCA_035559475.1 Gemmatimonadaceae bacterium | reverse complement strand
GCCGGCTGAAGCTCCGCACCTGGCAAACCCGGACGAGAATCCGTCGTTCATCAAGGGGCTGTTCCTCGGCGAGTTGCGCGAGGATCTCGTGTTCCCGTTTCCGGAGATCTCGGCCGAGGAACGTGAGAGCCTTGCGATGGTGCTTGACTCGTTCCGTTCGTTTGCCGCTGATCACGTGGACGCGGCGAAGAACGATCACGATGGCCGCTTCCCCGATTCCATGCGTGAGGCGTTTCACGCGCTTGGCTTCATGGGGATGAACATCCCCGAGGCGTACGGTGGGTTCGGTGCGTCGGCCAAGGTGTTCAATCGTGTGTTCGGCGAAATCGGTGGCACCGATCCCGCGCTGGCTGTCTACTTCGGCGCGCACCAGTCCATCGGCTGCAAGGGAATCGTGCTGTTTGGCACCGAGCAGCAGAAGCAAAAGTGGCTGCCTCGGTGCGCAAGCGGGGAACTCGTCGCCGCTTTCTGCCTCACGGAACCCGGTTCCGGCTCGGATGCGCAGGCAATGGCGGCGCGCGCCGTGCCGAGTGAAGACGGAACTCACTATGTCCTGAACGGCACGAAGATCTGGATCTCCAATGCGGGATACGCGGGCCTGTTCACGGTCTTCGCAAAAGTCCCGGTGACCATCGACGGCAAGGCGAAAGAGCGCGTGACGGCGTTCATTGTCGAAGCGGCGAGCGAAGGCATCCGGTTAGGCAAGCTCGAAGAGAAGATGGGGATCAAGGCGTCGGACACGCGTGCCGTGTTTTTCGAGAACGTGCGCGTTCCCGTCGAGAATCGCCTGGGCGACGTGGGTCACGGGTTCCGTATCGCGCTGGAGGTATTGAACTCGGGGCGACTCGGTTTGTCCGCCGGGTCGGCGCGCGGCGCGCGCCGCATCATGAACGAGGCAGTTGCCTACGCGGCGCAGCGCGAGCAATTCGGCCGGCCCATCGCGTCGTTCGAGATGATCCGGCGGAAGATCGCGCTGCTGGCCGCGGACGTGTACGCGACCGAGGCGGCGGTCATGCTGACGGCAGGCATGGTGGATCACGGCGGCGTGGACTACTCGCTGGAGACGGCGTCGTGCAAGGTGTTTGCGTCGGAGATGGGCTATCGCGCGACACACGAGGCGCTGCAGATCGCCGGCGGGATCGGGTACTCGAAGGAGTTTCCATACGAGCAGGCCGTGCGCGACTCACGGATCATGCTGATCTTCGAGGGCACAAACGAAATCCTGCGGGCGCTGGTGGCCTTGATGGGATTGCAACAGCCTGGCGAGCGGCTCTCGGAGCTGGGCAAGGCGCTGCAGGACCCCATCCATTCGTTAGGCGCGATCGGAAGTTACCTGGCGGGTCGCGCGAAAGGGACGATTGACCGGCCGGACTTCAAGCGTGTCCACAAGGCGCTGGGGGACGAGGCCGAGCTGGTGGCGGACCAGGTCTATGACCTCGGGCGCGCGGTGGAGCGCGCGTTGGGCCGATACAAGAAGAAGATCGTGGACCGCCAGTACGTGCAGGAGCGACTGGCGAACGCCGCGATCGACCTGTTCATGGCGACCGCGGTGTTATCTCGTGCGACGTCGGAACTCGAGCGTGCCGGGGGCGATGAAACGAAGGTCGAAGCGGAACTCGACTGCGCCCGCGTCTTCGTTCATGCTGCGTATCGCCGGGCTCGGCGAAGCCTGCGAGCGCTCAGGACAAACCAGGACAAGCGCCTGGATGCCATCGCGGTGCGCGCCGTTGAGACGAAGGACCTGGCTCCGCCGGCTCCGACGGATCGTTAGGTACTACAAGGAGCGCAAGAGCCAGACGGCGCAACTGCCAAAGAGCGCAACTGCCAAAGAGCGCAACTGCCAAACAGCAACGGATCGTTAGGCAGTCAGCCCTGCGCGAATCCCAAAACGGGGCGCGACCAGGGTCCTATTCCGTAGTGGCGCCGGTGAAGTGCTCCGTCGCGCCGTCGGCGTCAGCTCTCGTGTGATGCACGGTGCCGTCCTCGTGGTGGGGTGGCGCGTAGAGCGTGTACAGCTTCAGCGGCTTGTCACCGGTGTTCCTGATGTTGTGTCGCGCGCCGGCGGGAACGACGATTCCGGTGTCGGCCTCGATACCGGTCACTCGGCCGTCGATGACGACCTCGCCAAACCCTTCCTCGATCCGGAAGAACTGGTCGGTGTCCTCATGGACCTCTTCGCCGATCTCTTGCCGGGGCTTGAGGGTCATCAACACCAGTTGCATGTGCGGTCCGGTGTAGATCACGCGCCGGAAGTCGTCATTCGACGTGGTCCGGTCGTCAATGTCCGCGATGAAGCCCTTCATGAGTCCTCCTGGTATCGGCCACGCCTTCATGACGCAGGTTGGCAACGCGGTATCGGATACGGAACGGCGTTTCGCCTGACAACCTGTAAGCTATTGAGAACGGCGGGTCGTCTGATAGCGACCCCATCCAGCGCGCCCTGGTCGTCGAGTTCAGGGACAAGAGCGAAGCGAAACCCGCGTGATAGACACTCGATGTCGCCTAACGTTCCGCCTGCAACACAGCCAGGAGTGCCGCCCCATACCTGGCTGCCTTGGCTGGTCCAATGCCGTAGATCTCCTGCAGCTGGGCGATTGACCGCGGCCTGACTTCCGCCAGCTCACGCAGTGTGCGGTCGCTGGCCACCACATAAGGCGGCATTCCTTCGGCACGCGCGAGTTCCAGCCGTCGAGCGCGCAGGGCGTCGAACAGGGCGGCGTCCTCGGGGCTGGTCGACACCACCGCCTGACGACGCTTGCGCATTCCCGGTGAGGACGGCCGAGCGGCGACTCCGGAATGCGCCGGGGGAAGAAGAAAGCGGACCGGCCCGCTGCCGAACAGCACGGACTTGCCAGCCGGCGTCAGGACGACCACGGGCCGCTCGTCCGAGGTGAAGTCGATCCACCCTGCCGTCACGCAGCGGCGCAGGAGCGCGAGCAACCACACCTCGTTCTTCC
>DATMBT010000515.1:0-3066 GCA_035559475.1 Gemmatimonadaceae bacterium | reverse complement strand
ACCGCGTCGTCGATGACCAGCCCGATGGCAATCGCCATCGCGCCCAGGGTCATCAGGTTGAACGTCTGCCCGACTGCCCCCATCACGAGCACCGAGATGACCAGCGTGAGCGGGATCGCCGACGCGCTGATGACCGTGATGCGGACGTGTCGGAGGAAGACGAGCAGCACCAGCACCGCGAGCGCCGCGCCAATGAGCATGGCATCGCGGACGGAGCTGGTGGCATCGCGCACGAGGCGCGACTGGTCGTAGACGAGCTTGAAGCGGACACCGGGCGGCAGCGAAGGGCCGAGTGCACGGACGACACCTGCGATACTATCGGCGATCGCCACCGAGTTCCCACCGATCTGCCGCGTGATGCTGATCTGCGCGACGGGTTTTCCATCGCCGCTGATCAGGCGCACCCGATCCTCACTGCCTAGCGAGACCGTGGCGAGGTCACGTACGCGCAGTCCGTTGGCAACGACGATGTTCGCAATGTCGTCCACCGAGTGGGCTTCATGTGCCGTCACGATCAGGTACTGCCGGTAGTCTCGCGGCAGGCGTCCCGCCGCCCTCACGGTGGTGGAACGATTGATGATCGAGGCCAGGTCCTCGAACGTGAGGCCCTCCTGCGCGAGCCGAGTCGGCTCCGCGACCACTTCGACCTCGCGCACGTCGCTGCCCTCGACATCCACGCGACCCACGCCGGGAACACGGGAGAGCACGGGCTTGATCTGGTAGCGCGCGAGATCGTACAGCGTCGCCGGATCGCCTCCGGTCAGGTTGTACGACAGGATCGGGAAGAGCGACGGTGTTTGACGTTCCACGATGATGTCGAGATCCGGCGGCAAATCGGCGCGAACCTCGTTCATGCGGGCCTGGACGAGTTGCAGGGCGTACGCCATGTCGATGCCACCAGCCATCGTCACGTTGACTTCGGCGGCGCCCCGGATCGAACGCGACCGCACGCGCGTGACGCCGGGCACGATGCTCACGGCTTCCTCGATCGGTCTCGTTATGCTGAACACGACCTGACGTGCGCCGAGTGAGGACCCCTGCACCACAATGGTGATGCGCGGGAACGTCAGCTCGGGATAAATGGCTGACGGAAGGCGCGTCGCCGTCCAGATACCAGCGGCACTCAACAGCGCGACCGCAAGGAAGATGAACCGTCGCTGCGCGGCGAGGAGGTCGAAAAGCTTCTGGCGCCCGGTCACGACTTGGGCGGCAGGACCTTCGTGCCCTCGTCGATGCCGTACGCGCCTGCCGTCACGACGCGTTCGCCTGCCTGGAGTCCATCGCTGATCATCGCCTCGCTGCCGCGACGGGCCTTCACGGTCACGGCGCGCGCGTGCGCGATACTGTCCGAGTCAACAACAAAGACCCGGAACCCGTCGCCTTCGGGCACCAATGCTTCGACGGGAACGACAATCGCGGCCTGGTGCAACGCCACCGTAATCACGGCCGGCACGGATTCCCCGATTCGCATCGCGTGGATCGTTCCCGAAGGCCTGACGCGCACTGCGACGCTGCGAGTCGCCGAGTCGACCACGCCGGAGATGTCAACGACCCGGCCTCTGGTGACGCCCTCATCACCTTCCCCTTGCGCGCCAATGACGACACTGGCGCCAACCCGCACTCGCGCGGCGTCAGTCGGCGTCACCTGGACGACCGCGTCGATGGCCTGTGGATCGGCGATCTCCACGAGAACCTGGCTCTCGTCCACCGCGGCCCCGAGCTGTGCGTTGAGCCGCGTGACGACGCCGTCGAGAGGAGACCTGAGCATCGCGAGATCCACGGCACGGCGCGCCGATACAAGGTTCGACCGCGCGACTGCGAGCTCCGTCGCAGCCTGGGCCAGATCCCTCTTCGGTGCGATCCCCGCCTGGACCAGCCTGTCGGCGCGATCGTACGCCTGCTGCGCGCTTGCCAGTGCTGCTTCCGCACTCGACGCAGCGGCCTCGAATACCGCGCGCTCCAGTTCCACGAGCGCAGCGCCCTTCCGCACGCGCTCTCCAACCGCAGTCATGACGGCAGTCACCCGTGTTGGAGCCGGAGCGCTCAGCGCGGCAGAGTGTCCGGCGCGAACCTCCACCGTGCCGATGGCATCAATGGTCTCGGTGAAGGCGCGAGGCTCCACGACGATGCTTTCCACGCTCACCGCCGGGTGCAACTCTGCTTCCTCCTCTCCCGGCGCGGAGCAGGCGAACGACATCGCGACCATCAGCATGGACACACGAACGGTGCGGTGCTGCTCGCTTCTCATTGTGGTGCACTCGGCGTCAGGGTGTGCAATCGAAGCGCCGCCGCGGCATTCCATGCTGCAGCCAGGTCGTCGATGTACTGCACGAGCACCTCGCGGCTCGTTCTCTGTCCTTCCAGCACGCTGGCCAATGGCGCAGCGCCCTCCTGGTACGCACGAATCGACATCGCCGCCACACGGTTGGCGCTTTCCAGCAGGCGCACGTCGCGCTGAAGGCGATCCGTCGCCACAGCATACTCACGTCGCGCTCGCGTTATGCGGGCCGCGCTCTCCAGGCGGGCGAGGGCCAGCTCCGCCTGGGCGCGATCGCGCTCCGCCGCAGCGCCGAGGATCGCGCCGCGATTGCGGTTCCACAGCGGCAGCGGCAGCGAGAAACCGAATGTCGGCAGGATCCCGTGCGTGTCACCGAACGGATCACCCGTCTCGATGCCTGCTTCGATTGCGGGTAAAGCCCAGACCAATCGCTGCTGAAACTGCAGCTGGCCCTCCGCCGCCGATACACCTGCCTGGGCGGCGGCCACGCCCAGTGTCGTGCCGGATATCTGTGCGCCCCCAGGCGGCGGCCCGAGCGTATCGGAGAGTGCGATCGTCACTTCATCAGTCGGCATTCCCGTGACCGACTGCAGGTCGAGGAGCGATAACACCAGCGCGAGCGAATCACTGGTCGCGGCGTTGGCCTGTTGCCCGGCAAAGACCAGGGCCAACTGGACTTCCAGGTCGCTCGCGTCGCCGGCATCGCGCCGGATCTCGGCGATACGTCGCAGGCTGTCGGCGTCGAGTGCGTTCCGTCGCGACAGTTGCGATTTCGCCAGCGCCGCGAG
>DATMBT010000514.1:0-8092 GCA_035559475.1 Gemmatimonadaceae bacterium | reverse complement strand
GGTGGTGGAGGGCGCGGCGGTCGGGGAGGTGCTGCCAACACCCAGGGCGGCATCGACGCCATGATCGTGAACGCGCAGAACGCCGGCGCCCGCGTGGTGGCGGGCACCGACACGCCCAATGCCGCCAACGTCCAGGCCGAGCTGGTCGCATACGTCGCCGCCGGCATGACGCCGTTCCAGGCACTGAAAACGGCGACCGTAAACTCAGCGCAGGCACTTGGCCTGAACGTCGGGACCATCGAGCCAGGCCGACTGGCCGACCTGGCGATCGTCGAGGGGAACCCACTTCAGGACGTGTCGGCGACCTACCGGGTCGTGCAGGTTGTCGCCAATGGGCGCGTGTTCACCAGGGCGGAACTGGTCAGGGGCGCCATCGCCCCATAGCCCCGCCCCGCTCCGTTCGTCCCATAAACCGTGCCTCCGTCTCCGCTGTCATATAGTCAACCGATAGGAGACAACTCACGGAGGCGACTGTGCCGCGCTGTTTCATTGCCCTGGCGACAATCCTGGTTTCTTTCAGCGCATCACGCGTTGGCGCGCAGGCACCGACAGTTGCGGACGGACGTCGCGACGACCTCAACCTGTTCCGTCGGGAATTCTTCGCGCGTGACAGTTCGTATACCGCGGAGCGGCGAGCCGAGGCGAGTGCGCGGTTGGCGAAGCTCGAGACACAAGTGGCTACCGCGAGCGCGGCGTCCTTTGAACTCGAACTGGCAAGGATCGTCGCACTGGCGGATAACGCTCACACCGGATCGCCAGCAGGATTCAGGTCACGCCGATACGCGCGCGTGCCGCTGCGTTTCGTGCCGCTCGGCGACCAGTTCTACGTGTTACGTGCTGACACCACCAACGCAGACCTGTTAGGCGCTCGAGTTGTCGCGATCGATGGAAAGCCGATTCGTGACGTGCGGAGCGTTGCTCACACGCTCTGGGGTGGTACCGCCGCGTGGCGCGACCGTCATGTTCCCTTCTTCATTGAATCGCCCGACCAGATGCAGGCGCTGGGCGTAGCAGCCAGCGACGACGCGGTGAACTATCGGTTCGAGTTGCGCAACGGCCGAACGGTCGACCGCCGCGTCGTGGCTGCCCCGCCTGACGAAACGCGCGAGGTCTGGGGAACCTCCCGCTGGTTGTCGCCCGAACCTCTGGATTCCGACGGCGGTGCCTGGCGCATGCTCGCGACACGCGACAAGACGCCGTGGGCATTCCTGGAACCAACGACGATGTTCCGGACGCGACATGCGACTGACCTGAACGCGCTCGTCATACAGCTTCGCGCGAACCACGACGTACCGGGACAGACCATCAGCGCCTTCCTGCAATCCGCAACGAGCGAAATCCAGCGCGTGCGGCCACAACACCTGGTACTCGACCTGCGGACCAACAGCGGGGGAGACCTGAACAACACGCGCGATTTCGTGAAGTCGCTGCCCTCTCTCGTGCCGGGGAAGATCTTTGTGCTCACCAGTCCCTGGACGTTTTCGGCCGCCATTTCGACCACCGGCTACCTGAAGCAGGCTGGAGGTGACCGTGTAACGATTGTCGGCGAAATGGTCGGCGATCGGCTGGAGTTCTGGGCCGAGGGGCGACTGCTACGGCTGAATTTTACGGGGGCGGCGATGTCGTACTCGACGCAGCGGCACGACTACAAGACCGGTTGTCGTCCGTACACCGACTGTCATGGGCCCGTCGTTCGTAACCCGATCGCCGTTCCCACGCTGGCACCGGCGATCGAAGCACCGCTCACACTCGAATCGATCACCTCCGGACGCGATCCTGCGATGGATGCGGTCGCGAAGGCCATTCGCGCGCCTGGCGCCTAACGGCTGACCATTGGCGGCGCACCTGTCGGATGCCCGCCTTGCACCGACGCCATCAATGCCAGCACGGCTTCCTCACCCTGGGGCCGGCCCACCACCTGCAGTCCCACCGGCATCCCATTGGCATCGAGACCGCACGGGACCGATCCAACGGGCAACCCGGTCAGGCTTAGCAGGAACGTCGGCGCGAGCCAGTCGACATACGTCTGCATTGCCCGGCCGGCCACCGTGTCAGGGTAGTTCTGCTCCACCGGGAACGGGGGAACGCACATCGTCGGCGTCAGGAGATGGTCCCAGGATTCGAAGAACACGCGGAATCGATGCCAGAGCGATCCGCGCACGCGTTCGGCCCGCCCGAGGTCCAGCGTTGAACCGGCGAGACCCGCCCTGGTGTTGTTCCTCACATTGACGCCGCAGTCGTCGATGCGTTCGAGCCGCTCGAACATGTGCGCCACGAACCAGTGCCCACGCAGCGCAAGGAAGGCGTCCCGGGCCGCCGAGAGATCAAGCGTCACTTCCTCGACCACGTGCCCCTGCTCCGCCAGCGAATTCGCCGCCCTCCGACAGGTCACTTCGACGGCAGGATCGATCCCGATGCCGGCAATGTCGGGACAATAGGCCAGCCGCAATTGGCGTTGCGGGCCCGCGCGTACGGCGGCCGCGAAATCGCGACCTGCCATCGGCTGGCGCAGCGGTGACAGGGAGCTCGGGCCCGCCACCGACTGGAGCATGAGCGCGACATCCTCGGCGGTCCTCGCCATCGGGCCCGTGACCTGAAGAGTGTCCCACACCCAGTCGTTAGGGTGCGTCGGCACCAGGCCGGGAGACGGACGAAGTCCGACGATTCCGCAGAAGCTGGCCGGGATCCGAAGCGACCCACCGAGGTCAGTCCCCTCCGCGAGCGCGATCATCCCCGTCGCCAGGGCGACTGCCCCACCTCCCGTCGAACCTCCGGCGCTTTTGTCCGGGTTCCATGGGTTGCGCGTACGACCGAACACGTCGTTCCAGGTATTGCCGCCCGCCGCGAACTCGGGGGTGTTGGTCTTGCCGATGATGATGGCGCCGGCCTGACGCAGGCGGTGGACGATGAGCGCATCCTCGTCAGGCACGTTCGTCGCGTAGAGCGGCGAACCGTAGGTGGTGCGGAGTCCGGCGACCGGTGTGACGTCCTTGATTCCGACGGGCACGCCGGCCAGGGGCAACGTCTCGCCGGCCGCGATCCGTGCGTCAACGGCTCGCGCGTCTTCGAGGACGCGCGGATTCAGGGTCACCACGGCGTTCAGCGTGCCATTGAATCGCTCGACGCGCCGAAGCGCCGACTCGACCACCGCGACCGCTGACGTCTCACCCGCCGCAACGCCGCGAGCGATCGCGGCGGCGGAGGGTCCTACGGGTTCTTCGGCCACTGATCAAGCCAGGCGACGGTGCGGCAGAACGCCGCTTCACCACCACGGAACTTCCATGGAAAAACGCCGACAATGCAGCGCTTGTTCTGGAGGTCCGGCGCACTGATCTCCCCACCAAGGTTTTCGATGTGCATGCAGTCCTTCGGGAAGAGCGCGTTATGCGTCAGCTGGTATGCCGAGTCGGGAAACATCTTCGCCACACCCTTGGGGCCCCCGAACATCTCCTCGGCCTTCGCGCGCACGCGATCGCAGTGCCCGTGCATTCCTTTCCCCAGGAACCGGCCAATCGGGAGGTTCATCGGATGGTCGGTAGAGACGCAGTCCACGCCCCAGATGTGGATTTTCTTCTCCAGGAGCCACGGGACCAGGTCGGGATGGGCGCCCGGGTGCATGTGGATGTAGCGCTCCTCGTCAGGCGTCTCCCCGAACTGCGCGTACCGCTCGAATCCGGTGTGCAGGATGAGGATGTCTCCCGTTTTCACCTTGACCCGCTTCTCGATCATCTTCGGCGTGTAGACCGCGAGGTCCCCCATCTCGTCGCGCAGGTCCACGATCACGCCCGGACCGCAGAGCCACTCCATCGGAATCTGCTCGATGGTGCGCCCGTTGGTCACGAAGTGGCGCGGTGCGTCGAGATGCGTCCCCATGTGGTTCGACGTCTGGATGTATTGCGCGTTCACCCCATGCTCGGCCTTGCGCTTGATGTACTTCACCTCGAAGGGCGGGTAGTACGGCCAGAACGTGACTTCCTGGTTCAGGTCCTGCGACAAGTCATAGGTCTTCACTTGACCTCTCCCTCCGCGATGGCAGCCGACGACGGCCGCATGAGAATGGCGTAGAGCATGAACGAAACGATGGCGCCCGAGAACCAGGCGCCGCTGAACAGGAACCTCAGCGATGGATCGAGCAGTCCGGCAAGGGATGCGAGGATACCAGCGCCCATCGCCGCCATCGCCTTTCGATTGATCCCCGCATCGTACCAGTACGCACCACCTTCTGCGTACAGGTCGGGAATCGACAACTGTCCCCGCCGGACCAGTACGTAATCGCACACGATCACGCCTCCCACGGCACCGAGGAGCCCCGAATACGTGATCAGCCATGTCTGGTAGCTGTCGAGCAGCTTCCACGGCAGGATGACGACGCCGATCAGGGCAGCGAGGAGTCCTCCCGCCCGTGCCGTTATGCGGCTCGGCGCAAGGTTCGCGATCGCGTTGGCGGGGGCGATGATGTTGGCGGCAATGCTCGTCGTCAACGTGGCGACCAGCACGACCACGAGCACAACGATTCCCAGGACCGGGCTCCGGAGTTCGCTCGTCAGGCGGGCGACCAGCGTCACCGGATTCCAGATCGCCTCACCGTAGATCGTGACCGTGGCGCTGGTGACCGCGATCCCGATGAAGGCAAAGAGTGGCATCGTGGTGAGCAGGCCTAACGCCTGACCGGCCGCCTGGTCACGTTGGCTGCGCGCAAAGCGGGTGAAGTCAGGAATGTTGAGGGCAAGCGTCGCCCAGAATCCGACCATCGCGGTCACCCATGGCAGGAAGAGCGCGAAGGAAAACGGTCGGGCACCGCCGAGGGTGGTCGCGCCGCGGAACATCTCCGCGAGCCCGCCAGCACGAGCCGCGGCCCACCAGAACAGCGCGAGCCCGGCCGCGATCAGCAGCGGCGCCGATATCGTTTCCAGCCACTTGATGGACTCCGTGCCGTTCCAGACGAAGTACAGGTTCATCACCCAGAAGGTGAGGAACCCGAGGTACTGCGGGAGCGTGAACCCCATCCATAGCCAGTCGCCGCCGAGTAGTGCCCAGCCGGACCAGAGTACGGTCATTATCTCGTGAATGGCCTGGCCACCGATCCACGTCTGGATCCCGAACCAGCCACAGGCCACTGCACCGCGGAGGAGTGCCGGAATGTGTGCGCCGCGCGCGCCGAAAGCAGCACGCAGGAAGACAGGGAACGGAATGCCGTATCGCGTGCCGGCGTGCCCGTTGAGCAACATCGGAACGAGCGCGACGACGTTCCCGATGAGGATCGCCGCGAGCGCGATGGGCCAGGTGAGCCCGGCCTGGATCAGCGCCGCGGCCAGCATGTACGTCGGAATGCAGACACTCATGCCGACCCACAGCGCGGCAAAGTGCCAGGTGTTCCACGTCCGCGCACTCAGCGGCGTGGGCAGCAGGTCAGGCCCCGCATAACGAGACGGCGGGATCGGCGTCGTGCGCTCGACGAGTCCGTCCGGGAGCAAACTTCCGCTCATTGCAGCAGGGGCACGCGTTCAGCCGCGCGAGCGAGGGCGCGACGAGCCAACACTTCAACGAGACTGCGACGGTAGGCAGCGCTCGCATGCACGTCGGATGACGGCGTCACGTCCGACGCAACCGCCGCCGCGGCTTCACGAATAACCTCGAGCCCTGGCGTCGCTCCCACGAGCACGTCCGCAGCGGCGGTGCAAAGTACGGGACCGTCCCCGATGCCAAACGCGACGATGCGAGCGCCCTCGCAGTTCCCCGTGTCGTCGAGCGTCAGCGTGCACGCAACGCCGGCCAGCGCAAAGTCCCCGTGGCGCCGGGCCATTTCCAGGAATCCCCAGCCGGTGCGCGGCGCCATGGGCGGAATCTCGATGGCCACAAGAAGCTCTCCCGGCTCCAGCGCCGTCACGAACAACCCGGTCATGAATGCGTCCGCCGCCAGCCACCGCTGGCCGCCTGACGATTGAACGAGGTACCGCGCGCCGAGCGCCGACAGGACCGCGGGGATTTCGGCGGCGGGATCGCCGTGCGCGATGCTCCCACCCACCGTGCCTCGTGTTCGGATGGCCGCATGTGCGACGAATGGCAGCGCTTCAGCCAGGAGTGGAGCATGAGCCGCAACCATGTCGCTTTTTTCCAGCACGCCCTGGCGGGTCATCGCGCCACATCGCAGCACGCCGTCCGCCTGCACGGCGACACCGGACAACTCCGTGATGCCGTTGAGGTCCACCAGCACCGCTGGACGCGCCAGCCGGAAGTTCATCGCGGGAATGAGGCTCTGCCCACCAGCAAGCGGCTTTGCATGCTCGCCATGCTCGGCGAGGAGGGCCAGTGCCTCTTCGGTGCTCGAGGCGCTGAACCACTCAAACGGGGCGGGTTTCACAGCGCCACTCCATCGAGTCGGTGCTTCAGCTGGCGATTGAGCGCCTTGAGCCCCTGAGCGCTCATCACACGACCCGCCGAATCAAGCAAACGTTGTCCCACGGCGGCGATCGTTCCTCCAACGTGAAGGTCGGCGCGGTATCGCATCGCCGTGCCACCCCCTGAACGATCGACGAGCTGCACGCTGGCGTTCCCGGCGACGAAGCCCAGGGCGCCTCGCGCGTCTACGACCAGTTGGTATCCCTCGCCAGGCACGGCATCCCGGATGGAAACCGCAAGCACAAATTCCGCCGCCGAAACCGGCCCGAGACCAACTTTCATCACGCCTCGGTAGCGGTCGGGTGCAACGCGATCGAGCCGCTGCGAACCCGGCATCGCACTGGCCAGCACGGTCGGGTCGAGCAACGCCTCGTAGACCGCACCGCGCTCGGCCTCAAAGTCAAAGCTTCCTTCGACCGTGAGAGTGCGTGCACCTGATGGAGCAGGCGAAACCGGTGCTGCCGTTTGCCCGGCATCACGAATCAGCTCGAACAACCTGTTAGGCGACAGCGGAATCTCGAGGATCTCGACACCTGTGCCGTGAAGGGCGTCCTCGACTGCCTGGGCGAACAGCGCTCCTGTGGGAATGGCGCCGGCTTCGCCGACACCCTTCGCGCCAGTTGGATTGAGCGGCGATGGCGTTTCGAGATGCCCCATCTCCACTCTCGGCACGTCGAGCGCGGTGGGCAGCAGGTAGTCCATCAGCGACGCGTTCAGAAGCTGCCCACCGTTATCGAAGATGAGTTGCTCGTAGAAGGCGTTCCCGATGCCGTGCGCCACACCTCCCTGGATCTGTCCTTCGACAATCATTGGATTGAGCTGCGTGCCGCAGTCGTGCACCACGACATAGCGCAGGATCCGGACGTTCGCCGTCTCGCGGTCTACCTCCACGATCATCGCGTGAACGCCGCTGGCGGTGCTTCCGCGAGACGGGCCGAAGTAGGCGGTCGCCTCCAGTCCCGGCTCGGTACCTGGCTTCACCGCACCGCGCAGGGGATTTGCCTTCTGCGCCAGTTCACCCAGCGAGAAGCCGCGCGCAGGCTCGTCCTTCACGAAGATGCGACCGGCGTCCAGTGCAAGGTGTTTCGGCTTGACGTCCAGCAGCGTGGCCGCGAGTGCAATGGCCTTGTCGCGAACCGCGTGCGCCGCTGCATGGCAGGCGCTCCCGGCCACGACGGCCCCGCGACTGGCGAACGTTCCTGTGCCCCAGTGGAACTCACGGGTGTCACCCGTCACGACGTACACGTCAGTCACGGCGACACCTAACGCGTCGGCGACGATCTGGGCGAACGTCGTGAAGTGTCCCTGGCCTTGCGTGCCGACGCCAGTCGCCACCACCACCCGCCCGCCTGGTTCGACCTGCACGCGTGCCCCTTCGTACGGCCCGATGCCCGTCCCTTCGACGTACGACACGATTCCGAGTCCGACGTGTTTCCCCTCGGAACGAAGGCGCGGCTGTTCCTCCCTGACGAAGCGATCGTATCCGATGAGCTCGACCGCCTGCTGCATGGCCGGCTCGTAGTTTCCCGAGTCATAGACCAGCGGCTTGAAGTCCTGGAAGATGACCTCGTTGTCATACGGAAAATCACCGGGACTGATGAAATTCCGCCGCCGGATCTCCACCCGATCGATGGCCAGTTCACGGGCCGCAATATCGAGCAAGCGCTCGATCACGAAAACGCCGTGCTGTCGT
>DATMBT010000513.1:0-2334 GCA_035559475.1 Gemmatimonadaceae bacterium | reverse complement strand
GGAAGAACTAGGGTGCGAAGGGTGCGCAGGGTGCCGAGGGTGCAAGGCTGCGTACCCTGTGCACCCTGTGCACCCTGTGCACCCTGTGCACCCTGTGCACCCTCAGCACCCTGCCTTGTTTATGTCGCGCACCTCGAGGATACGCGATCCATAGCCTGAGGCAGCGAGTTCAATCATCGCCCGTCCAACAACCTCATTGGTTGTGACGAGGCCAGGCGTTAGGCGTTTCAGCACCGGGTACAGCGGCGCCATGACCTGGTAGAAAAGTCGATACACGCGAGTCTTCGACTTGATGCCGCCCAGCGGCTGGATGTAGCCGGGACGCAGCATGTAAGCACGCAGGGGAAGACCTGACAGCGCGTTCTCCGTCTTCCCCTTTACGCGAGCCCACATGACCCTGCCGCGTTCAGAACTATCGGTCCCCTGCCCCGACACATAGCAGAACGTCATGCCCGGGTTCAGCTCGGCCAGCGTCCTGGCTGCCGCCAGCGTCAGGTCGAACGTGAGGTGGTGATACTCCTCCTCGGATTTGCCCACGGCGGTCACGCCAAGGCAGAAGAAGCAGGCATCCGCGCCGCGAAACGCATCGCGCGCGTCGTGATATTCGTAAAAATCGCCCCGGATCAACTCGCGCAGTTTTGCGTGCGAGGTTCCTGAGGGAGATCGCTGGACACTTACCACTTCACGAACGCGGTCGTCGCGCAGGCACTCGTGAAGTACACCTGCGCCGACCATGCCGGTCGCCCCGAAAAGAATGACTTTCAAGTTTGAACCTGGCCTCTGGCTTCAGGCCTCAAGCCTGCTTTTTCCGCCGCCACGCCCGAACCATGCCCCACGCGATCCCGGCCAGCACGCCGATCGGACCGGAATAGAGAATTCCAAGCAGCGGGCCCTGGTTCGCATCGGGGGCCACGATAATCGGTCCGATGAAGCCGGCCAGGAACGAAATCGTCCCGACGAAAAGTCCGAAGCCGAGCGGGTTCTCGTGCCGCCACCATCTGCTCCGAACCGGACCGTAACGTGCGACCGTCACCACGGAGGCGATGGGCACCGCGTAGATCATCAAGAGGATCAGCAGGTCCACGGTGACTCTCCCGCATGCGCGTGTTGAGGCAAGGTAGGGTGCCCGGACGTTCAGCGGGAGTTGTCAGGCGCCGTTCCGCGGACCACAGTATGGCTTCACCGACGTTCACCCCAGCAGCTCAGATTCGATGACTCCAAGGATTGTTCGCGCCGCGCTGTTGGCCACGATCGTGTTCGCCACGCCAACCTTCGCGCAGTCCGGTCAAATGACCGCGGCCGACTACGACCGCGCCGTCAGTTTCCTCGGCCCCAACCTGACTGGGCTCATGATTGGCGGCACCGTCAACCCCACCTGGCTGCCTGATGGTCGGTTCTGGTATCGCGCACAGACGGCAACGGGCAGCGAGTTCCGCCTCGTGTCGCCGGCGGCGAAGCGAATGGCGCCGGCCTTCGATCATCAACGACTCGCGACGAGCCTCGGGTCCGCGTCAGGCACGTCGGTGAACGCGACCCAGCTTCCCTTCCAGACGATCACGTTCAGCACGCGACTGGACAGCGTCTCATTCGACGTCGGAGATCGTCGCTTCCGCTGTGATGTCGGCGGCAATGGCTGCGTCGCCGCGGGCGCGGCCGCCGGTGGCGGGCGAGGGGGCCGTGGAGGCAGGGCTGGTGGAGGAGGCGGTGGCGGGCGCGGGAACGCCGCGCCAACAATCGCCATGTCACCCGACGGCAAGAGCGCGGCCTTCATTCGAAACTGGAATCTCTGGGTGCGCGACGTGGCCACGGGCCAGGAGCGCGCGCTCACCACTGATGGAGTGAAGGACTTCGGCTACGCCACCGACAACGCCGGTTGGAGGACGGGCGATCGCCCGATGATTCTGTGGTCGCCCGACTCGAAGAAAATCGCGACGCAGCAGCAGGACGAGCGGAATGTCGGCGAGATGCACTTGCTCACCACCGCGGTCGGTCACCCAACGTTACGTTCGTGGAAGTACCCACTCCCCGGCGACAGCGTCGTCGCGATGATCCATCGCGTGATCATCGAAGCGGAGACAGGACGCATCGTCAGGCTGCAGATGCCGCCCGATTATCACCGCTCTACGCTCGGCGACGATATCAGCATGAGCGACTACAACTGGAGCCCGGATGGAGCGCAACTCGCCCTGGTCTCGACGGGACGCGATCACAAGGACGCGGTACTCAGGGTGGCCGATGCCAACACGGGTGCCGTGCGCACGGTGATGACTGAGAAGGTTGCCACGCATTACGAGTCGCGCACGGGCTGGCGCGTCCTCTGGGCGACGAACGAGG
>DATMBT010000512.1:0-2817 GCA_035559475.1 Gemmatimonadaceae bacterium | reverse complement strand
GAGTATTACTGCGCGAGATGGAGCGGCGGGGCGTGCTCAGAAACACACTCGTCATCCTCGCCTCGGACCACGGAGAGCACTTCGGCGAGCACGGGGGAATCATCTCGCACGGGAACAGCCTGTACCTCCCGCTGCTTCATGTGCCCCTGGTGATCTCGTATCCGCCGCGGGTACCCGCCGGCATCCGCGTGCGTCCTGCCGTGTCGCTACAGGACATCGCGGCGACGATCCTCGACGTCCTGGATTTCTCCACCGAGCCCGTGATGCCAGGGCGATCGCTTGGTCGCTACTGGAATGGGCAAGCGGGCGATAGCGCGGTGAACGACGACTCCGTGACGGCAATCTTCTCGGAACTGACGTTCAACGATTTCTCGCATCGGAGCGACCCGATTCAGAAGGGGCCCATGCAGTCGCTGATGCAAGACCGGCTTCACTACATCAGGAACGGCGACGGGTCGGAGGAACTCTACGACTACGTCGCTGATGCTGACGAACGAACGAACCTTGCTGGAGGCGTAGACTCAGCGGCCGTCCTGACGCCCTTCCGGCAGCTGCTGGCCCACCGCGCCCCAGCGGACCGCACGCGGTTGCGCAAATCCGGCCTGATGCGACCGTAGCACTCGCCTGGAATACCATGCGCGAGGTTCGCGTGCCGAAATGTGGTCACGTCAGGCGGACGTATCCCGGGTCTCCCTCACAGCGGTGGCAGCCGGGCGGGCTCCTTTCAGTCGCAACTTGATGCTCCTGCGCAACACCCAAAGGGAAGAGCCCGGTTTGGTTTTTTTGCTTGCGGGAAAGCGTCGTCCTCCCGATGTTGTCCGCGCGTGGTGTCGCTGTAGACCAGATGTCGATTCGATTCGGCGTTAGGCCGTAAAGGGCGGTTGATGCGATGCCGTGGCTGCGGGCGACGATCAATCCCGGAGGACACGTGAGATTTCGCGCACTGCTCGTCATGCTCCCCATTCTTGCCGCTTGCAGCGGCTGGACCGACCAGGTTACCGGACCACAAGCAAGCAAACTCGCGCCAGCGGTCCAGCAGGCGGTCGGGTCGCAGGGCCTGCAGGACTACATCGTCGTCTTCCGCGATGACGTGGTGGATCCTTCCGGCCTGACGGACCAACTGGTTCGTTCGTTCGGCGGCACGGTGCACTTCCGCTATGCGTATGCCCTCAAAGGATTCGCGGCAACGCTTCCGGCGGCCGCTATCGACGCCCTGCAGCGCAACCCGGCCGTGAGCTTCATCGAGCCCGACGGGATTGTCACCGTTTCCGGGTCCGGTACCGATAATACGGTCTCCAGCTGGGGACTGGATCGTGTCGACCAGAGAGACCTTCCCCTCAGTAACTCATACGAGTGGACGCAGGACGGGGCTGGTGTCAGGGTGTATATCATCGACACCGGCATACGGACAGCACATAACGAGTTCGGTGGACGTGCCTCTGTCGGCGCCGACTTCATCGGCGACGGCTGGGCCGGTCAGGACTGCTACGGTCACGGGACTCACGTCGCGGGCACAGTGGGCGGCGCCGAATACGGGATTGCCAGGGCGACCAGCCTTGTTTCGGTGCGCGTGTTGGACTGTGGTGGCAGCGGGTCGACGGCCGGCGTTGTCGCAGGCATAGACTGGGTTCGCAACAACGCGGTAAAGCCCGCGGTGGCGAACATGTCGCTGGGCGGTGGGGCGAGTTCTGCGTTGGACCTGGCGGTCACGAATGCCGTCAACTCGGGCGTGGTGTTCGCGGTCTCCGCCGGAAACAGCAACGCCAACGCCTGCAACTATTCACCAGCTGAGGCGCCGGCCGCGCTGACGGTGGGTGCCACCACGATTACCGATGCGCGGGCGTCGTATTCCAACTACGGCACGTGCGTGGACCTGTTCGCACCGGGAACCAACATCACCTCGGCGTGGAACACGACCAATACGGCGACGAACACGATCAGTGGCACGTCGATGGCGAGCCCGCATGTCGCGGGCGTCGCTGCGCTCTACCTGAGCGCGAACCCCACTGCCTCCCCGGCCGCGGTGGAATCGGCAATCGAAGGCGCGGCGACACTCAACAAGGTCACGAATCCAGGAACCGGGTCGCCAAACCTGCTGCTCTACAGCCTCCTTTCTGGTGGCGGTGGCGGTGGGGGCGGCCCGTTCATCCTGAGTGCCACCGTTGCTTCCAAGGGAAATTCTCCCCAGAAAGTGAACCTGACGTGGTCGGGTGCGACTTCAGCCGTCGACATCTACCGGAACAACGGGCTGATTGCCGAAGCGACGGCGAACGATGGTGCTTACATGGACAACATCGGCCAGCGTGGATCCGCCTCGTACACGTATCGCGTCTGCCTCACGGGAACGACCACCTGCTCCAACAACGCCACTGTGAACTTCTGATCGCGATCGCTTGAGCTCGCGATAACAAACGGACGCCTTGCGAGGCGTCCGTTTCGTTTTCGTGTGGTTGTTTCGCTGCGCTAGTTGTGACGGAGCGCGTCGAATCCGACGAGTCGTCGCTGCTCGGGATCCCAGAGCTTGAGCGACGTGGTGTGAAGGCTCTTCCAGAACGTCAGCTGCGGCGCGGACCGGAACTCCGGCACGGATTCATGCGCGTCCCTGAGTCGATAGTTCGGGATGCGAGGATCCACGTGATGCACGTGGTGACGGCCAATGCTCCCGGTGAACCACTCGAGTACGCGGGGCAGGCGATAGAACGAGCTGCCATGCATGGCCGCGGTCACGTAGTCCCACTCTTCATGGTGATCCCAGTGCGCGTGGTCGTGCTGGTGTTGCACGTAGAAGAGCCAGATCCCGGTGAGCGAGGCGATGTA
>DATMBT010000511.1:0-5896 GCA_035559475.1 Gemmatimonadaceae bacterium | reverse complement strand
GTCACATGACCGCGATCAACCGCATCGAGACGATCGTTGGCACGGAGCACCTCGATTGCGACTTTGAGCGACTCAACGGCTACCTGTTCCTGTCACCCGGCGACGACGACGACGTGCTGGTGCGCGAACTCGCCGCCGCGCAGCGAGCCGGGATCGATGCCACGCTGGTGAACCGCGCACCACACCCCTCGTTCGAGACGGGCCGCTGCCTGCTCTTCCCGAACCAGGCGCAGTTTCACCCGCTGCGGTACATCGGTGGTTTGGCGCGCGCGATCCAGCGCGATGGCGGCAAGCTGTTCACGATGACGCACGCCGACCAGGTCGAAGGCGGCCATCCGGCACGTGTCAGTGCCAACGGCCACCAGGTGACGGCCGATGCGGTCGTGGTCGCAACCCACGCCCCCGTCAACGACACCGTCGCCATTCACACGAAGCAGTCGCCCTACATGACGTACGTGATCGGGGCGCGAGTGCCGCGCGGCGCGGTGATGCGCGCGCTCTACTGGGATACTGGATACCCGTACCACTATGCCCGCCTGCAGAGCGCAACGACCGGAATCAGCGACGGGAATGGGGAACTCCTGATCCTGGGAGGCGAAGATCACCGCACCGGGCAGGCCAGTGACACGACTGAGCACGAGGCCCGGCTCGAGGCGTGGGCGCGCCAGCGTTTCCCGTTCATCGAAGACATCGCCTACGCGTGGTCGGGCCAGGTCATGCAGAGCGTCGACGGCCTCGCGTTCATTGGTCGCAACCCGATGGACAAGGACAATGTGTACGTGGTGACGGGCGACTCGGGAACAGGCATGACTTACGCGACCATTTCCGCGATCCTCATCACGGACCTCATCGAAGGCCGGCAGAATCCGTGGGAGTCCCTGTACGATCCCTCCCGTAAATCGCTCCGCGCCGCGCCTACCTATGCGAAGGAAGCCGTGCGCATGGTTGCGCAATACGCGGACTGGATCACGCCCGCGGATGTGAAGTCCCCGAATGACGTAAAGCCTGACACCGGGGCTGTCCTGAACGAAGGGCTGGCCAAGGTGGCGGTGTATCGGGAACCGGACGGCACTCTCCACCGGATGTCGGCGGTGTGCGTGCACCTGGGGTGCATTGTGCGCTGGAACCAGGTCGGGCGGACCTGGGACTGCCCCTGCCACGGATCGCGGTACGACCGGTTCGGCACAGTGGTCAACGGCCCGGCCAACTCCAACCTGCCACCGCGTTAGGCTGCGCCATGGCCGCACCGGTCCGGTTTGCGGTCGTGGGCGTGGGCGACATCGCCCAGCGGGCCGTGCTTCCGGCCTTCGATCACGCGCGGGGCAAGGCGGAACTGACCGCACTGGTATCGGGAGGGGCAGGGAAGCGACGCGTACTCGGCCGGCGCTTCCGCGGAGTGATCACGTGCGGCTACGACGACTACGACAACCTGCTCGCCAGCGGCGCGGTGGACGCGGTGTACATCGCGCTGCCGAACGAGATGCACCGTGATTTCGCGTTGCGCGCCATGGCGTCCCGCATTCATGTGCTGTCCGAGAAGCCCATGGCGACGACGGTTGCCGATGCGCGCGCCATGACGCGAGCGGCGGAGCGGAGCGGGGTGCAGGTGATGGTCGCGTACCGGCTGCACTTCGATCCGGCCACGCTCGCCGCGGTTGACCTCGCGCGCCAGAAACGTGCCGGCGCGCTGCGGATCTTTGCCTCGTTGTTCTCGTCGCCGGTCGCCCGCGGTGACATCCGCCTGACAAGGGAAGGTCGTGGCGGGCTGTTTGATCTCGGCATTTACTGTGTCAACGCGGCCCGGATGGTATTTCACTCGGAGCCCACCGAGGTGGTGGCCATGCATGCCGGGCTTGGCACGGGGCGATTTCGCGAGGTGCCCGAAATGACCGCGGCAGTGCTGCGATACCCGGGCGAACGCCTCGCGATGTTCATCTGCAGCCTTGACGCCTATCGGGGGAGCACGTGGACCGCGCTCACCGAAAACCGCCTCGTGCGTATGGAGCCGGCGTACACGTACCACGAGCCCCTCGTGTTGAAGGTCCAAACCGATTCGGGAACCCGCGTCAGGCGGTATGGCGTGCACGACCAGTTCGCCGCGGAGCTCGACCATTTCGTGGCACGCATCCGGTCCGGGCGGAAGGTGGAACCGTCCGGTCGTGAGGGCGAAGCAGACATTCGCATACTTGACGCGATAGATCGCTCGGCCAGGACTGGCAGGCGCGTCCGCCTTGGGCGGGTCCCTCGGGACCGTGCGCCCCAGCGTCGTCAGGCGCGAGCGCATCCACCGGTGCGAAAGGTGCGCATTGTGGAGTAGCCACTGCGAGGCGATTTCACGTGCCTCGTGTGGCGGGGGTCAGGTTTGCTGCTGTCGGACAATTGTTGATGACGCGCACCGGTGGGTAGCGTGCCCACTCCTCTTACCGGGAGTTCGACATGGCAGCCACGCGACGCGCGCGCTCACGCAAGACGACGCGCAAGTACGGCAAGGCGGCAGACAAGACGGTGGCCAGCGCCATGCGCCGGCACAAGCGCGGCACGTTGCGCAGCAGCAGCGGCGCGAAGGTGAAGTCGCGCAAGCAGGCCGTCGCCATTGGTATTTCCGAGGCACGCGCGAAAGGCGCCAAGGTCCCGCCTCGCCCCAAATCGTCATCGCGGCGCCGGTCCACCACGCGGCGGTCCACGTCGCGAAGCCGGTCCTCGAGTCGTTAGGCACAGTGCCGGCGGGCTCGACCGGCTAAGTGGTCGCGGCAGTAGCGTTATGCTCGCGGGGAGGCGCAGGATGCCCCCATCGGGCAATGGTCTCAAACAGGCGCGACACCTACACTGAAACTCACGCAGGCGGTTTCTGCACCTGCCAACCTGATGCGAGGGAGAGGCAAATGCTCTCGACTATCGCCCTGATCCTGATCGTGCTCTGGCTACTCGGAATGGTCTCGTCGTACACGATGGGCGGCTTCATCCACATTCTGCTTGTGGTGGCCGTGGTTGTTTTCCTCGTGCGGGTCATTCAGGGCCGGCGCCCCGTCGTTTAGGGCCGTTCCAGCGTCCCTGATCGGCTAACCCTCGCGTTCAGCCATCACGGTGCTGGAGCGGCACTAGGGCCGGGCCGCGTCGAACGGTAACCCCGTTCGCGCGGCCCGTGTCACGATTGGCCCCGAGTGGGGCGTGCAGGCATCGACACGCTCCAGCATGACCTGGAGGTAGTCGAGATCGACGGGCTTGAGCGCGAGATGGTCGAAGCCGGCATCGCGGCAGGCATCGCGATCTTCTCCACCGCCCCACCCGGTCAGCGCGATCAACACCATGCTCTGACCCCACGCGCGTCCGCGTACATGCTTTGCCACGTCGACGCCGGACATACCAGGCATGCTCACGTCAATGAGCGCGACATCCGGCAGCTGCTTTTCAAGCAATTGAAGCCCATCCGTGGGGCTGGTTGCGCCAACCGCCTGATGTCCGAGATGCTGGAGCACCTCGAGCATGCTGTCGACCAGGTCCGCGTTGTCGTCGACCACTGCGATGCGTAACGACATGGTTGGGAGTGTTCAGGTCCTCGGGGACGCTGGCACGGCCGCGTAATTTACGCAAGCACTGCCATCACATCGCTGGCGTCCGATACCACCATGCGACACGGCGAAACAGTGCACCAGTTGCCACCCCTCCCCGAACCAGGTGTACGAACCTCGACGGAGATTCGGCGCCCTTCACGAACCTCGGCCGCGCCTCCCAAGTCAATACGGGAAACGACCCACCCCCGTCTGGTCGAGCTCGGGAGGAGGCATTCGTGATCCACGTCGCAGGGAGTAACCGAACACTGCCCGGTAGTGCTATGTCGCGGGCGCTTTTGCCGTGGTAGCCTTCAGGAGTCAGCGGCCGCAGTTCGGCTGGCCGCCTCGGGCATCCGCCCCCGTTCCCCAGGCCAGTCGCGTGTTCAAGTCGACCGTACCAGATGATATCCCCGCGGAAGAGCGGCACCTCCAGCGATTGCAGAGGATGGCAACGCTTGGGACCCTTGCCTCAGGCCTTGGTCACGACCTGCGCAACCTGATCATGCCCGTGCTGTTGCGGCTCGATGTCGTGACGGCGTCGAACGACCTCCCCGAAAAGGCCAGGACTGACCTGGCGAGCATCAGGCAGAGCATCCTTCGGCTCCAGCGGCTCGCTGGCGGCCTGCGACTGCTGTCGTCCGACCCGTTCGATCAGCGCGACGAAGCGCAGCTTACGACGTTGCCCGACTGGTGGGCGGACTTGCAGCCCATCGTGCACGACGCACTGCCGCCACATACCGTCGTCGAAGCCGATATCGACGAGGAACTGCCGGTAGTGGCCGTGCCGCCAGGAACGCTGGCGCAGATCCTGATCAACCTGGTCATGAACTCGCGCCAGGCCATGGAACACACCGCGATGCCGCGACTGTCCCTCACTGGGCGGACGGAAGGGGGGCGCGTGTTGCTCGACGTTCATGACAACGGCACCGGAATGGACAGCGAAACACGCAGGCGCTGCTTCGAGCCGTATTTCACCACGCGCGCCCGTGGCTATGCGACGGGGCTCGGTCTCTCGACGGGGCGGGCCCTCCTCAACCGGTACGGCGGGGACTTGTTGCTTGGTCCCGAGCAGGAGACGGGCGGCACCACGTTCACGCTCTCCATGCCGATCAGGGTCCCGTCGCCGGCGGGGCATGACGGGACCGCGCGGAGAGTCCGGCTCCTCATTCGTGACCCGAGGCAACTCGCCATGCTGCGCATGCTCATCAGGCATCGCGGACTCATCGAGATCCCGGCTTCCACGACGGAGAGCGTGGACCTGACGATCTGCGACGTAGAGGCGCTGCCGTCCGTGGTGGGCGGAGATGAATCAACCTCAAAGAAGGGCGGAAGTATCATCGCCATCGGTACTCCCAGAGCGGACACGCCACCCGAGCACGTGCGCTGGGTGGACCCCCGGGACTTTTCGGTGCTGGACGATGTACTCCTCTGACAACATGATGGCACAGCATACCGGAGGAGTTATCTCGTCCATGGAGTCCATGCCGTTCAGCGTCATGTGCATTGACGACAACATCCTGCTGATCGATGCGCTGGAGCGGCGGCTCAACCTTGAGCCGGGATTCACCGGGCTGCAGCGCGTTGACGACCTTGCACATTCGGTCGCGGCCGCCGAGCGCCTTCAGCCTTCGGTCGTATTGCTCGACATCGACCTGCCAGGCGGCGTAGACGCCCTGTCGATCCTGGACGAACTCGTGCAGCGACTACCCGACACTCGCGTCCTGGTGTTCACGGGCTTCCCGAGCGGTGATCTCGTCAGGCGGACGATGTCGCGTGGCGCGTGGGGCTTCGTGTCGAAGGGGACAACGGCCGAAACGCTGATAGGCGCCATCCGCCGGGTCGTGGCGGGTCAGGCCGTCATCGAGCTCGAGGAGTAACGAAAAGAGAGGAGGCAGGAGGCAGGAGGCAGGAGGCAGGGAATGACTGAGGGCCCGCGGCTACGCCAGCGGGCCCTCAAGATTTCATCCTTGGTTTCGCTTCCTGCCTCCTGCCTCCTGCCTCCTCGTCTTCAATTGGCGGCCGGGCACTCCGCGTCAGGGCAGCTTGCGCACACCCTGAACGCGGAGCAAACCAGCCGCGATCTATTACTTCACCTGCGAGTCGTCGAACCGGATCGATTCAAGGCGCCCCGCAGCATTACGAGTGAGCACGATCGTGTATGAGTGCCCCTTCTCGAGGGCAAGGTTCGGAATATTGTGCACCAGGCGGTTCCCATCTTCCAAACGCATCTCGAGCGTGCCGCGCCACGGGTCCACGGCGCGATATCCGGCTTCCGTCGCGAAGTTCACGCCGTCCATGATTGCGTCCTTATTGCCCCGCTGGACGATGTTGATTTCGCCGATGCC
>DATMBT010000510.1:0-3219 GCA_035559475.1 Gemmatimonadaceae bacterium | reverse complement strand
TACGAGAACCGGAACGGCTCACGTGGTATCGCGCGTGCCGCGCTGTTGCGCGCCGCGCTGGCCGGGACTCGTTAGGGCGGCCGTTTCCGCAGCCACAGGACGACGCCGCCCGCGTTCCGCGACATGCCGCGATACATGCCGCACATCTTGCCGATCCGGTTGGCTATGGTTCCGGTCTGGTCGCGGGGATGAAGCTCGACTGCCTCCACTTCGGAGGCCATGAACGATCCCAGGGTCGTGTAGGTCGGACGCAGTCCGTCGATCAGGACGCAGGCTTCATACGGACACATCTGCGACCGCATCTCACGCTTCGCGCCCGCCGGTGTGCGGATGAGAGCCTGGCAGAGATCCATGTCCCCAAAGGCATCCAGGTCCTCTCGCGAAGCGATGCCCGCGTTCGACGCCTTCCACCTCATCCGCGAATCCAGCTCGATGTAGGCGAACGTGTCGCGCCCGAACCCGCTCTCGGCGCGGATGTAGGCTTCGGGAAGGTCCTGCGCGTGCCGTCTCACGCGAATGGTGTCCTCGCGCTCTGATCGAAGGCTCAGGCTCCCGAAATACGGTGTGTAACCAAACTTCCGGATGCGCAGGACCATCGTGCCCCGTTGCGCCTTCGCCAGCCTGAAATGACCAGCGGAGTCCGTGCGCACGCCATGGTCGGACGCACCCGCCGCGATCACCTCGGCCCCCACAACCGGTTGATCGAAATCGTCCACGACCACGCCGGTGTACCGGAGGGCGGTCGCCCGCTCGCGAATGCGCACGGAATCAAGCACCCGTGGCAGGGACGTCATGGTGATTGAAACCACCGCCTCGTTATGCGGGATCCGCAACGCGACGTGGGCAGGACTGTAACCGATCCTGCGGACGTGGAGTTCGTATTCGCCATCCGCGAGCGCACTGATCGTGAACTCACCATTGGCGTCGGCATTCAGTCGCCGATTCGCAGGACGCACTTCGATCTGGGCGAATGACACGGGTCGCGCCAGCTCATCCACCACGCGGCCCCGGACGGGATCCTGGGCGCGCGACATCGTCGCCGTAAGCGCAACGAGCAAGAAGCTGAAGAGGGAAAAACCTCGCAAGCGAAGGTTCATGGACGTCGCCTCATCCAGATGACCAGTCCACCGGGGACCAGCGGGGGCGGCGCCACGACCCGGCCGACCCGGCCGGTTCGAGAGCGCGGAAGTTCGGCAGGAGTCTGGCTGGAAAGGATCCGCGGGCTGCACGCGACTCCCTTCCGGCTGTTGATCGTGCCCGTCAAGTCGCGCCTATGAAACTCAACAGCTTCGACTTCCGCGGCGAGGAACGAATTGAGCGGACGAATGACCGGCTGAAGGCCGTCGATGATGATGCACTGCGGCTGCGGGCAATGTGATTCACGGAGTTCCATGCTCGCCGCGGCAGGCGTCCGCATCAGTGCCTGGCACAAATCCATATCCCCCCATCGATCGAGGTCTTCCCTGGACGCGATCCCCGACCCCGGAACCTTCCATCGCATCCGCGAATCCAGCTCGATGTAAGCAAACGTGTCGCGACCGAATCCGCTTTCGATTCGGATCCACGCCTCAGGCAAGTCCTGCGCGTGACGCTTCACCCGGATCGTGTCCTCTCGTTCCGCCTGGAAGGTGAGGCTGCCAAAGTAGGGTGTGTAGCCAAATCGCCGGACCCTCAGGATCAGGGTCCCTTTCTGCGGCTTGGTCAAGCGGAAGTGCCCCGCCGAGTCGGTCCTGACCCCGAGATCGGACGCGCCCGCGGCAATGACTTCCGCACCGACGACAGGCTGGTTGAAGTCATCCAGGACAACGCCCGTGTACCGCAACGTCGAGGCGCGCTCCCGAACTCGCACGGAATCGAGCACAAGGGGCAACCCGGTCATCGTGATCCTGAACTGGGACTCCTCCAACGGAACGCGCACTTTGACCTGAGTCGGTGAGAATCCAACTCGCCGGAGGCGAAGTTCATATTCGCCACGCTCGAGGCCCGCGATCGCGAAGTCGCCATTCTGGTCGGTGACAATTCGGCGGTCACCCGGAAGCATCTCGATCTGTGCGAACGGAACCGGTCGGTTGGTCTCATCGATCACGCGACCGCGGAGCGTGTTTGGCCCCTGCTGCGCTGCGACCGGGACGTGAATCAGGAGCGCGGTCGCGACCGCACCCAGCCATCTCCAGTGAGCCCGCTGCACCGCATCGCCCGTCATGTTGATCCGGGGGGAGTGACGGGACGATTACCCTGCTCTGCCTTGAACGGTTCCGCACGCCAAGGGCGTTCCAGCGCCATCGTCCCCGGGGCTCGACCGTTCAGGCGAATAGGTTTCGAAACGAGGAGGGGCCCGTGCTTGTTGGATCCACCACTCAGCACCGAACGCAGAGTTCTGGCGAGGAGATCGCCAACACCGTCAGTCACGGGCTTGGCTTCCTGGCCGCCGTGGCGACGATACCCATCCTGGTCATTGCCGCCCTGAATGACGGTGCGGCGGCCGTGGTGGGTGCGGCCATCTTCGGCGCGACGACGGCGCTGCTATACCTGGCCTCGACCTTGTACCACGCCCTGGCTCCGAATCGCGCGAAGCGCGTTTTCCGGATCATCGACCACGCCGCGATCTACCTCCTCATCGCCGGCACTTACACACCGTTCACGCTCGGTGTCCTCCGCGGTCCGTGGGGTTGGACGCTTTTCGGCCTGGTGTGGGGGCTGGCTGTGATCGGGATCCTCCTCAAGACCGTTCGCGGGATTCGCTACCCACGCCTCTCAACCATCGTGTATCTCGCGATGGGGTGGCTGGTCCTGGTGGCATTGAAGCCGCTGGTGAACAACGTGCCGGCGTGGGGGCTCTTCTGGCTGGTCGCTGGCGGGGTGGCGTATACGGCGGGCGTCGCTTTCTACGCCGCCGACCACCGCCTGCGTTATTCGCATTTTGTGTGGCACCTGTTCGTGCTGGCGGGCACCGCATGCCACTTCGTGGCGGTGTTGCTCTACTCGGCGTGAGGCTGCTGAGGGTCGAGGGTCGAGGGCAGGTGTGAGGTGGAGGTGGACTCGTGGACAGCCGTTTCCTTTACGCCCTGCCTGACCTTACTCGACCCTCGACCCTCGACCCTCAACCCTCAACCCTCCGCGCCACCTCGCGTGCATCGGCCTTGATGTTGGCGATGGCACCGGTCGTGTCATAACGCTGTCCGACGAACCAGAGATCCGGCTGGTCGACGCTCGTTACGT
>DATMBT010000509.1:0-2158 GCA_035559475.1 Gemmatimonadaceae bacterium | reverse complement strand
GGCATCGGCGACGATTGTCGCGGGCTCGCGGTCCTGCTCTCGGTGGCGAAGGCCATGGCCGCCGGCAACGTTCGCACGCTGGGCACGATCTACTTTGTTGCCAACGTAGGCGAGGAAGGCCCGGGGAACCTGCGCGGCGTGAAGCACCTCTTCGCCAGGCCGCCCGCAAAGATCGACTACTTCATTTCGGTCGATGGTACCGGACTGGGCCTGACGAGTCGCGCGGTCGGCAGCAATCGCTACAAGGTTTCCTACAAGGGTCCCGGCGGCCACAGTTACGGCGCTTTCGGGATGCCGAGCCCCATCCACGCGTTAGGCCGCGCGATCGCCAAAATCTCGGCGATCCAGGTGCCGAAAACGCCAAAGACCACGTTCAACGTCGGGATCGTCGAAGGCGGGACGTCGGTGAACACCATCTCGCCGCTTGGTTCGATGGATGTTGACCTGCGGTCGGAATCTCCGGAGGAGCTGGCGAAGGTGGACGCCTTGTTCCGTCGCGCGGTGGATGAGGCACTGGCGGAGGAGAACGCACGCTGGCCACAATCGCGCGTGAAGGTGACTGTCGAGATCCAGTCGATGGGCATCCGTCCCGCCGCCGCGCCGGCCGACTCGCAGCGGATCATCCAGGTCGCGAAGGCCGCGGCGCGCGCGTTAGGCTTCGAGGCGCCGGGCTCGGCATCGAGCACGGATGCCAATTGGCCGATGAGCCTTGGCATCCAGGCGATCACGCTCGATGGGGGCGGTGAAGGCCAGGGCGCGCACTCGATCACCGAGTCCTACGATGACGGCGACAAGGGGTGGATGGGACCGCAGTGGGCGCTGCTGGTGCTGGCGATGCTGACCGGCGTCAAGGCCAGCTGAGTGCTTAGTGCTGGGTGCTAGGGCTGCTTGCTCCGTGCGGGGGCTGGAGCTGGTTGCATACCGCATCGCAAGCAGCAAAAGGCTCTAGCACCCAGCACTCAGCACTCAGCCCTGTGGTTCATTTGGTCCAGATAACCACGATCGCGCACGTCCCCGCCAGCGACTGGTACTTCGGCGGCGCTGACGAGCCGCGCGGATACACTTCGATCCCCGACACGCCCGTCACTGGAATGAGTCCATCGAGCGCCGGCGCCCCCGAAGCGTCATTCGAAGCGACGCCCATGCGATTCAGGCGCTGCCCATCCAGATAGATGGTCGCCGGGCAATTGCCCTGGCCCAAGACCTTGTAACACTCGTCGATCACGTAGCAGTTGCCCGATCGTTGCACGCGCAGTCCCCGGCGCTGTTCCAGCAACTGCGTCACGCGCTGCGGGTTGCGCAGTTCGATTTCTTCGGGCGTGATGAATTCGCCCACCAGCGCCCCGCGTTCGTTCTCCGCCATGCGCTCATAGAATCCGCGCATCTCGAGGTTGCGCACCTGCTGCTGCGCGCGAACCACCTGTGTCGTGAGCAGCACCGCCAGTCGCTGCAGTGAAACGGAGACCGTCGTGTCGGCCCCGGGTTCGATGAGAATCTTGCCGGGCAGGAATCCGATCCGTCGAACGGCGATTTCGGCTCGCTCTTTCGACGGAAGGGTCAACCGGAATTCGCCGGACGCATTCGCCAGCGTGCGATAGCGTGGACCGCCGTCAATGTTCACGTACGGAACGCGCTGGCCGGCCGAATCCACGACCGTGCCCGAGATTGTGCGCGTTTCCTGGGCACTCGCTGCCTGGGCGACCCACAACGAGGTGATGGCGGCGATTCCCGCCCGCAGGAGCACATGTCGCGACATGGGCCGCAAGGTAAATCCGTGCGGCCGAAGTCGCGAGTCAGTCAGCGATCAGTTCACGCGGTAACGTGACTCGGTCCGGCGCGGGTCCGCTCGGCCGGCCACTCGACCTCACGTTCCGATGGTGGACTGCTCACGCCCGCATACGAGAACGGCCCGTTAGGCAGCAGCGGCAGGTTGTTCCATTGGTGGATCAACGTGCGATAGGCCTCGCCCACGGGGCGGATGCGGCGATCGAGGTCGTACAGCCCCAGCGCGTTCACCCGGCCGTTGTTCTCCCGCAGCGCCGAGTCCCAGTCCACCTGGTCCGTGAGGCTGTACCACGTCATCCCGCAGAGGGGGACGCCATCGTGGCGCAGGCGCTGGATATTCGCCCAGGTCTTCCACAACCACCGCACCGACTCG
>DATMBT010000508.1:0-5066 GCA_035559475.1 Gemmatimonadaceae bacterium | reverse complement strand
GAGCCGTTGACCTATTACCACGTCGGAGGTCCTCTCGGGGACATTTTCGAGAAGGTGGCGCTGAAACCCGTGCGACGGGTCGGCATCGTCGGATTGGGCACGGGTGCGATCTCGTGTTACGGACGGCCTGACGAGTCCTGGACGTTCTACGAGATCGATCCGCTTGTGGCGGAGATCGCGCGATCCCCTCTGTTCAGCTATCTGCGCGACTGTGCGCCGAACATCGACGTGGTGATCGGTGATGCGCGGCTGCAGCTTGCCGCGGCGGCGGACGGCGAGTTCGACCTCATTGTCGTGGATGCCTTTTCGTCGGACGCGGTCCCGGCGCACCTCCTTACGCGTGAAGCCCTGGCGCTTTACTTCAGGAAGCTGCGTCCGGAGGGCGTCTTGGCCTTTCACATCAGCAACCGGTACATGGACCTCGCACCGGTCGTCGCGGCGCTCGCCCGCGACGCCAATCTCGCTGGCGCGTTAGGTGAACGCACGCCGGACAACGACGACCTCTCCAGGCTGCGCGACGCGAGCCGCTGGATCGCGCTGGCGAAGGACGCGTCGTCACTCGCCGACCTCATGAAAATCGACGTATGGCAGCCACTGTCGGCGACACGTGAGACGCGACTCTGGACGGACGACTACACGGATGTCCTGTCCGTGATCAAATGGTAGCGTCGGCCCAGGAGCGCTCGTTCGACTGGCGCGCGCACGTGGCGATCGCGCGGCCTGACTACTGGTTCAAGAACGTCTTCGTCATCCCGGGGATCGTCATCGCGCTCGGCACCGTCACCGGTGTGGACGCGAGGGCCCTCGCGGTTCGCATCGTCATTGGCCTCGCGGCGACGTGCCTCATTGCGTCCAGCAACTACACGCTCAACGAGGTCCTCGACGCGCCATTCGACAGGCACCACCCGGAGAAGCAGTACCGCGCAGTACCCTCAGGCCGTGTGCGCCCTGCAGCCGCTTACGCGCAGTGGTTGCTGCTGTTTGTCGCCGGCATGGGGCTCGCGCTCACCATCGGGATTCCGTTCGCGCTGTCACTCCTGGCGTTATGGCTCATGGCGGTGGTCTACAACGTCCCGCCGCTGCGCGCCAAGGACCAGCCCTACATCGACGTGCTGTGCGAGGCGGTCAACAACCCGCTGCGCATGCTCGCGGGCTGGTTCATCGTCACCAGCGCCACCATCGCTCCCGCGTCACTCCTCCTCAGCTACTGGATGATCGGGTGCTATTTCATGGCCCTGAAGCGTTATGCGGAGCTGGCAAGCATCGCGGACCGGTCGCGCGCCGGCGCGTACCGGCGGTCCTTCGCCTGGTACACGGCCGATCGACTCATCGTGGCGATCATGTTCTACGCGTCGGCGTCAATGCTCTTCTTCGGCGCGTTCTGCATGCGTTACCGCCTGGAACTCATTCTGGCCTTTCCGCTCGTGGCGCTCGTGATGGCGATGTACCTGCGCGTGGCGCTCAAGCCGAACAGCGCCGCGCAGCAGCCGGAGCACCTCTATCGCGAACGCGGGCTCATGGCGGCGGTGGTTGCCACGACGGTCCTGATGATCGTCCTGCTTCGCGTTGACCTGCCGGCGCTGCACCGCTTCGTGACGCCAACGGCGCCGGTGCAGGAGGGGCCGGAGCGATAACGGAGGTCGGAGATCGGAGGTCGGATGTCAGGTAAACTGCGCGGTCCTGATTACGCGGACATCGTTGGGGAAGAACTTGTTACAACCAATTCCGACCTGATCAAGCTTGTGCAGTTGTCCGACAACTGACATCCGACATCCGACATCCAGTCACGCGGCCTTGATCCAGCGGAATACCTCCCTGAAGGTCACGCGCTTCCCGTGCATCAGGAGCCCCGTCCGGTACACCGTCGCCGCGAAATAGACGGCCAGGTAACATCCCGCGACCAGCGCGAGAAGGGAAAGCCCGATCTCCCACTCCGGCACGTCCACAGTGGCCATACGCAACGGCATGATGATGGGCGACGACACGGGAATCATCCCGAGCGTCACCGCGAGTTGCCCATCGGGCTCCAGCAACACCGGCTGCAGGAAGATGATGGACACCACGAGCATCAGGACGACCGGCATCTGCGCCTGCTGCGCCTCCTGCTCGCTGCTCACCATGGCACCCACCGCCGCAAAGAGCGCCGAGTACAGCGTGTAGCCCAGCAGGAAGAACACGAGCAGGATCACGAGCTGCATGATGGAAACGCTCGGCATGGGTAGTGGCGTTGCCTCGAGCCCGAACAGCTGCATCATCGGAACCCGGTAGCGAAACATCAGGAGCGTTGCGACGAGCCAGATGGCCATCTGCGTCAGGCCGACGCCACCCACGCCAAGCACCTTCCCGGCCAGCAGCGTCGTTGGCCGCACGCTCGACACGACGACTTCCGCCACCCTCGACTGCTTCTCCTCGATCACGCCCCTGAGGACATTCTGGCCGTACATCAGGATGGTCATGTACAGCAGGATCCCCACGACGGAGGCGAACAGGATGTTCACGCGGCCTTCGCCACCGCGCCCCGTAAGTGTTATGCGCTCCGAGCGCAGGCCGGCGCGGAGTCGTTTCACGCGATCCACTTCGACCGTGGGGATGCCCGCGCGCTTCAACTCCAGGCCGATCAGCTCGCGCGACACGGCGGCCTCGATGCGTCGCATGTCGGCGATGGCGGTGGCGTTGGTGCCCGCATAACGCGACCCGCGTCCGTCCAGCGTGGCCGAATCGACAACGAGGTATCCCTTGATGGCCTTTTGCCGGATGTCATTCGTGGCCGTCGACTCCGCCGCCGCGATTTCGTCCGATCGCAGGGCCCGAACCTGCGTGGCCGTCGTGTCGCCGGTGACGCCACCGCCCAGCTCCAGCGCAACGAGGTGACCCAGGTCTGTCCCGGTTGCGTCGAGGATCCTGATCCGCGCGACGTCTGCGGAGGCGTTGGTCCGGTTCGCCATCCACGCCGGAAGGAACATCAACACGCCGAAGAAAACCGGTCCGAAGATCGTTGCGACCAGAAACCAGCGCGTGCGCACGCGTTCCATGTACTCGCGTTCCAATACCACCAGGAGTTTTTTCATTGATGAGTAAGTTCAGCTGGTGGGATGGGAGATGGGAGATGGGAGACGTGAGATAAACTGCACCGCCGATCAATTCCGACCTGATCGGAAAGCAGTTTATCTCAATTCTCCCATCTCACGTCTCACTTCCCAGAAATGCCATCCCTTCACGGAGCAGTCCTTTCGCAATCGTCACCTTGTACGCGTTTCCGGAGAGCGGTTGTGCATCATACATCGCGCGCTCGGCCAGCACCTCGAGGTCATCGACCGCCAGCGGAGCCGAGGCAAGGTCCTCCTCAACCGAAGGATTCACGCGCCACGGCACGGGTGCAACGCCACCAAGGACCATGCGGACCTCACCATCGGTGCGCCTGACGACGGCTATCGACGTGAGCGCAAAATCCCAGGCGCCCCGCTGCAGCACCTTCGTGTAGCGTTGGCGCCCGCCTGACGAGGTGCCGGGAACGACAACCGCGGTCACGAACTCGCCGGGCTCCAGCACCGTTTCGCGCTTCGGATCGGGATCCGGAAGTACAAAGAACTCCGCGATCGGCACCGATCGGGTACCACCCGCGCCGTCGATCTCCACCGTTGCATCGAGCGCGGTCAGGGCAACGGCAGGATCGGAGGGATGCACCGCGTAACACGGCCCGCCGCCAAAAATCGCGTGATGTGTGTTTTCGCCCTCCACCGCGGGGCAATCGCTGCCACCGGACTTGAGGCAGGGAATCCCGGATCGGAAGTACCAGCACCGGGGTCGTTGGCAGAGGTTCCCCCCGATCGTGCCCATGTTGCGGAGCGCGGGGCTGCCCACCGATTCGCAGGCCATCGACAGCGCGGGGAATAACTCCCTCACGCGCGCATCTTCCGCGATCGTGGCGATCAGCGTTGCGGCGCCGATCCGCAGCGTGCTGTCGGGTGTCCAGGTAATGGCGTTGTTGTCAGGCAGCGCGCGCAGATCGACGAGATGCTCGGGACGCACGAGCCCCTCGCGAATCGTGACGAGAAGATCGGTGCCACCGCCGAGGGCGTGCGAGTTCTCGCGCGCCAGCATGTCGATGGCGTTCTGTCGGTTGTCAGGTCGTTGGTAATCCACGGTGAGTCAGCGCGAGAACATTGCGTCGGGAAGGTCACCTCCCGACCGGCGCCACGCTACGAATGTTGAGCGTGTATGGTACCGCCGAGTCCGCCAAAAGCGTTCGCGGCCTCGGGGAAGGACGCATCAGGGATTGTAGGTACCTCGCTACATCGACCGTCCAGACAGCTGTCAAGTCTATGACTATCAATGTGTTACGAGTTCGTGAGGATCGTCACATAACGGTACACATAATGCACGGTCTGCTGGACGCCCGAGCAGACTGTTGTACAATGTCTGCCGAACCGGTTGGCAAATCGATGCGGAGGCAGACCCGATGGCGCGCGCGAAACGTGTATTCACGGCCCTGACAGCCCTTGTCGTGGCGTCGTGCAGCGACAACACCGGTCCGAATCTCAACGACGTGCCAGGCTATGCGATCCGCGATGTCATCGTGGATCCACCTTCGGCGACGATCCTCATCCCTGATACGGTTACCGCGGCCAACGAAATAGCCTTTTCAGCGGTCGCGATCGGAAAGAGTGGTGGTGGGCTCTCCGGGATCAGGTTTGCGTGGAGCACATCGGATCCCTCCATCGCGGTGGTCGACAGTCTTGGAGTGGTGACGCCGATCCGTCCCGGGACGGTGGAAGTCATCGCGAGCGCTTACAAGACCGGCAAGGCGCTCCTGGAAATCCTTCCGGCAACGCAGGCTGTCACAGTCTCGCCAGCTCGCGACACGATCTTCGTGGATGAGCCGATCGCGTCGGCGCGCGACACCGTTCGTCTCGCAGCCAAGGCGTTCGATCCGTTCGGCGCACAACTTACGGGCGTCGCGTTTACATGGCAGTCGTCCGCGGCGTCGGTTGTCAGTGTGGACCCTGACGGGACAGTGCATGCGACTGGCCTTGGAGTCGCTAACGTGACGACAACGGCGAACGGTC